>NZ_SCMZ01000006.1:0-121654 GCF_005503285.1 Sphingomonas sp. 2SG | reverse complement strand
GTGCCGGTGTCGATGGCGGCGGTGCCGGCACCGGCGGTCGCGCCAGCAGGAGCAGCAGCAGCAACGCGCCATGCACGCCGAGCGCCAGCGCGAGCGCCGGACGATCGGGGGCATGGCGGTGTCTCACCGCGGCACCGTCATTTCACGACGGGCAGCGCGATATAGCTCGCATCCGGCCCGGCGACGGTGATCTTCTGCGTCGCCGTCACATAGTCCTTCGGCTGCGCGAAGAAGATGTTCGGCACGAAGGTCTGCGGATTGCGGTCGTAGAGCGGGAACCAGCTCGACTGGACCTGCACCATGATACGGTGGCCGGGCAGGAAGACGTGGTTGGTCTCGGGCAGCGCGAACTGGTATTTCAGCGGCGCATTGGCGACGAGCGGCTTGGCGACCGCCAGATCCTCGCGGTAGCGGCCGCGGAAGATGTCCATCGCCACCGCGAGCTGATAGCCGCCCATCTCCGCCTGCTTGGGCATCACCTCGGGATAGACGTCGACCAGCTTGACCACCCAGTCGCTGTCGGTGCCGCTGGTCGAGGCGGTCAGATGGACCTCCGGCGTGCCCGCGATCGTCACCGGCCCGGTGAGCACGTCGCTGGTGAAGGTGACGACGTCGGGCCGCCCCGACACGGCGCGCTGGTCGTCGACCAGCCAATTCTTCCACGTCGAACCCTCGGCATAGATCGGCCGCGTCGGGCGGACGCGATAGGACACCGGATGCGCCGGGTCGGAGACGTAATCCGCGGTCTGCGCCGCGCCGCCCGCCGCGGCGAAGCCCAAGGCCCCGCCGGGCTTGAGATAGAGTGGCGTCGGCGTCGGCTGCGTCCACGCCTGCAACCGCTGCCATTCGTTGGCGCCCGACTGGAAGGCGGTGACCGGGGCGACGTCCATCGCCGGCTGGTCGCTCTTGAGATAATGCGCGAGGAACGGCCGCAGCACGTGCCAGCGCCACCATTTGGCGGTGTCCTGATCCCATTTGATCGCGCCGAGCGCGCTGCCGTCGCCGACCTCCTGCCCGTGATACCACGGGCCAAGCGTCAGGAAGACCATGTCGTTCTTCGTGTCCTTGGGCTCGAGCGCGCGATAGACCGCGGGCGCGCCGTAGATGTCCTCCTGATCCCACAGCCCCGCGACGAGCATCGTCGGCACCTTCAACGGCTGCGCGGCGAGGATCTTGTCCATCGCGGCACTCGACCAATAGCCGTCATAGGCGGGATGCGCGGCGACCTTGCGGTAGAAGCCCGACGCCTGATCGACGCCCTGCGCCTTCGCCACCGCGCCCGCCGAGACGTTGCGCAGCCAGTAATCGTAATCGTCGGCGGTGTCGGTGATCCACGGCGTGCTGGCGTCGCGCGTCCCCTGCTGGCCGAGCATGTAGGGCAGACCGATCTGGCGGAAGGCGCCGTTGTGGAACCAGTCGTCGCCGCGCCAGCCGTCGACCATCGGGTTCATCGGCACCGACACCTTGAGCGCCGGATGCGGGTTGATCAGCGCCATCAGCGGCAGGAAGCCGTCGTAGCTGATGCCGCTGATCCCGACGCGGCCGTTGCTCTCGGGCACGTTCTTCACCAGCCAGGCGATCGTGTCGTAGGTGTCGGTCGAATCGTCGGTCTTCGTTGGATTGTTGGGCGATCCGGCGGGCGTCGGGTTCATCAGCGTGATGCCCTGGCTGCCGTGCATGCCGCGCACGTCCTGGATGACGCGGATATAGCCGTCCGCCGCGATGAGGTCCCACGGCCCGTCGCCATGCGACAGGATGCCGGCGAAGGTACCGCTGTCCGCCTTGGTCTGGTCGTCCGCGTCATAGGGCGTGCGGGTCAGCAGGATACCGGCGTCCTTGGTCCCCTTGCGGATGACGATCACGGTGTGGAGCTTGACCCCGTCGCGCATCGGTATCTCGACCGCCTTGCGGACGTATTCGTAATGGGTGTCGCGTGGCGCCAGTTTGGCGGGGCGCTCGTCGTAACTCTGCGCGCCGGCGGCGGCGGCGGTGGCGAGCGCGCCCAGAGCGCAGGCGGCGAGAAGCGATCGGATCATGCGGCGGCAACCCCAAAACGAAACGGCCCGCCTCCGGTAGGAGGCGGGCCGCAATGTGTCCCGATTATTGCCGGCGAATCAAGCGCTACGCTTGCCCGACAGCGGGAAGCTGCCGAAGGCGCCGGCACCGACCGTACCGCTCAGCGTATCGCCCTCGGCGGTCGCCTCGCAATCGAGCGTCATCGGCATCGGTACGGTCATCTGGAGCTTCCAGCTGATCGTATTGCCCGACACCGTGCCGGCGACGTCGCCCGAGCCCATCGCACCCGAGGCGGTGCCGGTGAAGGCATCGCCCTCACTCTGCACGACGAGCGTCAAATTCTGATCGCCAAGCGGCGACTTCACGATGCAATCCCAGCTGCCATCAACCTCGGCCATCACGCTCTCCTCATTTCGCTGCGGTCACAGCACCGGCCGGGGCGCCGGCGACTGCACTTGCCGGGACGACCTCGACCGGCAGGCCGAGGCTGTCAAGCTGCGGCTTTACCTTGGAAGCATCGCCGACGACGATCCAGGTCAGCCTGGCCGGATCGATCGTCTGCGCCACCGCGCTGCGCAACTGCGGCAGCGTCATCGCGCGATAGCGGGTGGCGACCGTCGCGTAATAATCGTCGGGCCGCTTGAACAGGTCGTTCGCCTGCATCGCCCCCAGCACCGCCTGCGAGGTTTCGAACTGGCCGGGCAATTGCAGCGTCGCGCCCTTGATCGCGAGGTCGAACTCTGTTTCCGTCATCGGTTTGGTGGTGACGAACTGCGCGACGTCGTCGCGCGCCGAGGCGAGCGCCGGGCCGGTCTTGTCCGCCTGCACCCCCGCCTGCAACAGATAGGGTGCGGCGAATTCCGACGGCTGGAAGCGGCCGCCGGCACCATAGGACCAATGCTTCTCCTCGCGCAGGTCCATGTTGAGCCGGCTGAGGAAACTGCCGCCGAGCGCATCGTTGACCGTGTTGAGGACGAGCAGGTCGTCGGTGCCCTTCAGGCCGGTGCGCTGACCGCCGACGATGATCGACTGCGGGCTGTCGGGGCGATCGACGAGGACGATGCCCGGCTTGAGCGGCGACGGCGTGCCGGCGAACGTCTTGGTGCCGGCCGTGCCCGTCCCCTTCCAGTCGCCGAACCGCGCCTCCAGCGCCGCCTGCACCTCGGCGAGCGGCCGGTCGGAGACGACGAACAGCTTCGCCTTCTCGGGCCGCAGCCACGCCTGCTGGTAGCTGCGCAGGTCGGCCGGCGTCAGTGCCGCCACCGCGACCGGATCGCCGCTGCCCTGCGCCTTCGCATAGGGCGTGCCCGCCGCGAGGATGCGCGTCGACATGCGCTGCGCGAGCGCGCCGGGGTTGGTCAGCTCCTGCTGGATCTGCGCGACCTGCTGCGCCTTGAAGCGGGCGACGTCGGTGTCGCCATAGGCCGGCCGCCGCGCGACCTCGGCGAACAGGTCGAGCGCCGGGCCGAGGTTGGCGCTCGGCACGCCCATCGACAGCGTGCTGCGATCGTTGCCCGCCCCCGACGACAATTGCATGCCGAGCCGCTCGCGTGCTTCGGCGAGCGCGTTGACGTCGTAATGTTCGGTGCCTTCGTCGAGCATGTTGAGCGCGACGAGCTGCGTGCCGAGCTTGCCCGGTACATCGGCGGCATAGCCGGCATCGAAGCTCAGCACCGCCTGCGTCACCGGCACCGCATTGCGCTGCGCATAGACCAGCTCGATACCGTTCGACAGGCGGCTGCGCTCGACCTTCGGGAAGGACAGGCCGGTGACCGCACCGACCGCGGGGATCGCGCCACGCGTCCCTTTCGCCGGCTGTTCCGGTGCGGCGACGACATCGACCTTGGGCGGCACTTTCGCCTCGGCATAAGCGTCGCGCGCGCCGGGCACGACGTTCACGGCGAGCACCGGACGGCCGAGCCATTTGTCCGCCGCCGCCTTGACGCTTGCCGGGGTCTGCGCGGCGAGATCGGCGAGCTGCTTCTTGTAGAAGCCGGGATCGTTCGAATAGAGCGCGCCCTCGGCGAGCGCGACCGCCTTGCCGCCGAAGCCGCCGACGGCCTCGAGCCCGCGGACGCGGCCGGCGACGCGGGTGGTGACGAAGCGCGACACCTCGTCCTGCGTCGGGCCGGTGCGCAGGAAGTCGGCGACGACCGCATCGAGCCGCTGCGCCGCAAGCGCCGGATCGACGCCCGGACGCACCAGCCCCTCGATCGCGAACGTGCCGACCTGCGCGAAGGCGCTATTGTCCGCGGAGATTTGCGTGAACAGCTTCTCCTTGCGGATCAGCTCGTTGGTCAGGCGCGACGAGGCCATGCCGCCGAGCACGCCGGCCGCGACCTCGAGCGGCGCGGCGTCCTTGTCGTTGAGCCCCGGTACCGTCCAGTTGCGGCTGATCATCGTCGCGGCGACGCGATCCTTCAGCGTCACCGTCTTGGCGGCGGGCAAGGTGACGACCGGCGCGGCCGGCAGCACGCTCTTGGGGCCGGCCTTGATCGCACCGAAATATTTCTCGACCAGCGGTCGCGCGCTGGCGACGTCGACGTCGCCGGCGAGCACCAGCACCGCATTGTTCGGGCCGTAATGGCCGCGGAACCAGTTCTTGACGGTGTCGAGGCTGGCCGCATCGAGATCGGCCATCGATCCGATCGTGTCATGGCCGTACGGGTGGGTCGCCGGGAACAGCCCCTCGGTGACCGCATAGCCCATCAGGCCATAGGGGCGGTTGTCGCCCTGCCGCTTCTCGTTCTGGACGACGCCGCGCTGCTCGTCGAGCACGCCCTGCGTGATCGCGCCGAGCAGATAGCCCATCCGGTCGGATTCGAGGAACAGCGCGCGCTCCAGCGCCGCGGTCGGCACCGTCTCGAAATAATTGGTCCGGTCGAAATAGGTGGTGCCGTTGAAGTCGGTCGCACCGACCTGCTTCAGCGGTGCGAAGAAGTCGCCCGGTGCATTCTCCGACCCATTGAACATCAGATGCTCGAACAGATGCGCAAAGCCCGTCGAGCCCTGCGGCTCGTGCTTCGAACCGACGTCGTACCAGACGCTGACCGCGACGACCGGCGCCTTGCGATCGGTATGGACGACGACGCGCAGGCCGTTCTTCAGCGTGAATTGCTGATAGGGAATGTCGACCGCCTTGACGAGCGCGGCGACCGGCGCGGCCTTCACCGGGGCGGGAGCGGGCGTGGTCTGCGCGTGCAGCGGCGCGACCAGCGCGATCGATGCGACGCCGGCAAGTGCGAATAGCTTCGTCATGAGAATAGAGTCCCCCGCTTCGTCCTGAACCTATGAACTGGTCGAGCATAACCGGGGGGCGAACACTGGCAAGCGACCGCGGCGGCTTTTTTAAAAATGCGTCGCGACGGCGACGCCATCATCGCAGTCTCGGTCGGATACCCTTGTGTTGCACAATGGCAACACTACATCCGGGCCATACAGGCAAGGGGATTTTATGAACCTCGAACGATTTACCGACCGCGCCAAGGGATTCCTCCAATCGGCGCAGACCGTTGCGATCCGCATGAACCATCAGCGGATCGCGCCGGACCATCTGTTGAAGGCGCTGCTCGAGGACGAGCAGGGCATGGCCGCCGGGCTGATCCAGGCGGCTGGCGGCGACGCGAAGCGCGCGGTCGCCGAGACCGACGCCGCACTCGCCAAAATTCCCGCCGTCTCGGGATCGGGCGCACAGCAGACGCCGGGACTCGACAACGATACCGTCCGCGTCCTCGATCAGGCCGAGCAGGTCGCCCAAAAGGCGGGCGACAGCTTCGTCACGGTCGAGCGGCTGTTGCTCGCACTCGCGCTGGCGACCACCACCGCCGCCGGTCGCGCACTGGCGAGCGCCGGCGTGACCGCCGAGTCGCTGAACGGCGCGATCAACGCGCTGCGCGGCGGCCGCACCGCCGACACCGCCAGCGCCGAGGATCGCTACGACGCGCTCAAGAAATTCGCCCGCGATCTCACCCAGGCGGCGCGCGACGGCAAGCTCGACCCGGTGATCGGCCGTGACGAGGAGATCCGCCGCACGATCCAGGTGCTCGCCCGCCGCACCAAGAACAATCCGGTGCTGATCGGCGAACCCGGCGTCGGCAAGACCGCGATCGTCGAGGGGCTGGCGCTGCGCATCGCCAACGGCGACGTGCCCGACGGCCTCAAGGACAAGACGCTGATGGCGCTCGACATGGGCGCACTGATCGCGGGTGCCAAATATCGCGGCGAATTCGAGGAGCGGCTGAAGGGCGTCATCGACGAGGTGAAGCAGGCCGAGGGGCAGATCGTCCTGTTCATCGACGAGATGCACCAGCTGATCGGCGCCGGCAAATCCGAGGGCGCGATGGATGCGGGCAATCTGCTGAAACCCGCGCTCGCGCGCGGCGAGCTGCATTGCGTCGGCGCGACGACGCTCGACGAATATCGCAAGTATGTCGAGAAGGATCCAGCGTTGCAGCGCCGCTTCCAGCCGGTGTTCGTCGGCGAGCCGACGGTCGAGGACACGATCAGCATCCTGCGCGGCCTAAAGGAGAAATACGAGCTGCACCACGGCGTGCGGATCACCGACGGCGCGCTGGTCGCCGCGGCGACCCTGTCGAACCGCTACATCACCGATCGTTTCCTGCCCGACAAGGCGATCGACCTGATGGACGAGGCCGCGTCCCGCATCCGCATGGAAGTGGAGAGCAAGCCCGAGGAGATCGAGACGCTCGACCGCCGCATCCTGCGTCTCAAGATCGAGCGCGAGGGGCTGCGCCGCGAGACCGACGAGGCCTCCCGCGACCGGTTCGCCGCGCTGGAGGAGGAGCTGGTCAATCTCGAGGAGCAATCCGCCGCGTTGACGCAGCGCTGGCAGGCCGAGAAGGACAAGATCGGCCGCGAGGCGAAGCTCAAGGAGCAGCTCGACGCCACCCGGCTCGAACTGGAGCAGGCGCAACGGGCGGGCGACCTGACCAAGGCGGGCGAACTCGCCTACGGCCGCATCCCGACGCTGGAGAAGCAGCTCGCCGAGGCGCAGGGCGCGACGCAGGGCGCGATGCTGCGCGAAGAGGTGACCGCGGACGACATCGCCAGCGTCGTCAGCCGCTGGACCGGTATCCCGATGGAGCGGATGCTGCAGGGCGAGCGCGACAAATTGCTGCGCATGGAGGAAGTGATCGGCCAGCGCGTCATCGGCCAGGCGCAGGCGGTGCGCGCCGTCTCCACCGCGGTGCGGCGCGCGCGTGCGGGGCTGCAGGACCCGAACCGGCCATTGGGCTCGTTCCTGTTCCTAGGCCCGACCGGCGTCGGCAAGACCGAGCTGACCAAGGCGCTCGCCGAATTCCTGTTCGACGACCCGTCTGCGATGGTCCGCATCGACATGAGCGAATTCATGGAGAAACATGCGGTCGCGCGGCTGATCGGCGCGCCGCCGGGCTATGTCGGCTATGAGGAGGGCGGCGTGCTCACCGAGGCGGTGCGGCGCCGGCCCTATCAGGTCGTGTTGTTCGACGAGGTCGAGAAGGCGCACGGCGACGTGTTCAACGTGCTGCTGCAGGTGCTCGACGACGGGCGGCTGACCGATGGCCAGGGGCGGACGGTGGATTTCAGCAACACGCTGATCATCCTGACGTCCAACCTCGGCTCGCAATATCTCGCCGCGGTCGAGGAGGGGCAGGCGGTCGAGACGGTCGAGCCGCAGGTGATGGAGGTCGTCCGCGCCCATTTCCGGCCCGAATTCCTCAACCGGCTGGACGAGATCATCCTGTTCCACCGGCTGGGCCAGAGCCACATGGCGCCGATCGTCGACATCCAGGTGTCGCGCGTCGGCAAATTGCTCGCCGACCGCAAGGTGACGCTCGACCTGACCGACGCCGCGCGCAACTGGCTGGGCCGGGTGGGCTACGATCCCGTCTACGGCGCCCGGCCGCTGAAACGCGCGGTGCAGCGCTATCTGCAGGACCCGCTCGCCGACATGATCCTGCGCGGCGAGGTGAAGGACGGCGCCACGGTGCACGTCGACGAGGGCGACGGCAAACTGGTGCTGACGGTGGGACAGGCATAGCCCGACCTTCCGGACCGGACACAAAAAAGGGCGGGTCGTGAGACCCGCCCTTCTTCGTTCGGAAGGCGAAGCGCTTTAGAAGTTGAACTTCGCGCCGGCACGGTAGGACCGGCCGAAGATGCCCTCGCCGCCCTGCACCGCATTGTACAGATAGGCGCCATAGGTGACCGGATCGATCGGAGGCAGACGGTTGAAGATGTTCAACGCGTTCACGTAGAACGAGAACTTGTCGTTTACCTTGAACGTCGCATTCGCGTCGGCCGTGATGTAGCTCTTCACGCGGCAACCCGAATAGGCAGGTGCCTGGCCGCAATCCTTATATGCGTCGCCCTGATCCATCGCCGACAGGTCGTAGCCCGACGTATAGTTGACGGTACCGGTCAGTGCGAGGTCGCCGAAGTCGAACGTGTTGGACCAGTTGCCCTTCCACTCGAACGTCCCCGAACCCGCGGTCAGGTTGAAGTTGCCGAGCGTGTCTACATAGGTCTGGCGAACGCCGTCGACCGTCGTGCTCAGCTCCAGGATGAGGCTGGCGTTCAGGTTGGTCGTCCACTTCACCCCGCCGAAGTCGACGAAGCCGTTGGCGCCGAAGTCGATGCCCTCGGACTTGATCGTCTGCGCGTTGATCAGCTGCGAACGGACGAAGGCGATCTTCGGCCGTGCGGTCGGGTTGTTCACGTCGACCGCGTCCGCGATCACTTCGAAGCCGGTCGGGATGGCCTGACCCGCATAGTAAGCAGCGATCGCCGGCGAGAGATCCGGCGTGGTGATCGCGCCGGTCTTCCTGATGTTATAGTAATCGACCGTCAGCGACAGGCTGCGGATCGGTTCGAACTTGATGCCGGCGGTGAAGCTGCGCGACTTCTCCGGCTTCAGGTCCGGCGAAGCCAGCGTGGTCTGGCCGATCGAATAGGCGGTGATGTAGGCCGAGCAGTTGTTCGGGGTGTTCGCCGTACAGATCTGGCCGGCGCCCGGATTGGTGCTGTACTGGCTGAGGAACGCGGCCGGAATGCTCGAAAGCTGCTGCGTCACATAGCCGGTCGTCGGCAGGGCGTTCGCCTCGCCGAACGAAGGGATGCGGAACCCGCGCGAATAGGTGCCGCGGACGGTGACCTGCTGGATCGGGGTGAAGATCGCGCCGAACTTCGGCGAGAAATTGCTCTGACCGGTCGAATAATGGTCATAGCGGCCCGAGGCGTTCAGGGTCAGCTGATCGAGGATCGGCGCGTTGATTTCGCCGAAGGCCGAGGTGACGGTGCGATTGCCGCTGGTGCCGAAGGCGTTCTGGCGGAAATAGCGCTGCGTCGGGCCGTTGGTGTCGGGGTTGCCGCTGGGTGCGTCGACCGCCTCGTAGAAGACCGATCCGCCGACCGCGACGCGAAGATCGCCGCCGGGCAGCGCGAACAGCGCCTTACCGAGGGTGAACTGCGCCTGGTAGAGGTCCGAGCTGCTGTTGGTGATGTTCTGCGGCGTCAGATAGTCGAGCGTCGCCTGGCTGTTCAGCTCGGGATTGACGAAATTGTAGCTGCCGTCGGCGATGACATCGAGCAGATGCTGGATGTAGACATAGCCGTCGGTACGACGACGCAGGTCGGTGTGCATCGCGGTCGCATCGGCCCGGTAATCGACGTCGCCGAAGATGGTCCCGTTGATGCCCATGGCGGCGCGATAGACGCGGCTGCGGGTTTCGTTGAACTCACGCTCGTTGGCGAGGGTGCCGACGAGGCGGGCGACCTGGCCCGATGCCGCGAACGGGTTGTTCGGGTTGAGCGTCCCGTTAGTCGCGTTGCACGTCGCCGTGCCGCGTGCGCAGATGTAGACCGGAAGGGCGAGGATCGCCGAGCGCGGATCGATCGCTGCGGTGGCGTTCTGCGACGTCGAATATTGCGGGAACAGGATACCCGCCGGCGCATTCGCGCGGATCGTCGCCGGCACGCCGGTGTAGCTGGCGGTCGACTGCTGGAAGTTGACCTGGAAATAGGCTTCCGACGTATCGCCGACCTTCGCGGTGAAGCGTGCCGAACCACCGAAACGCTCCTGATCGGGCGTCACGTTGCCATAGAGGTTCTGCGTATCGACCTGGCAGACCGTGCCCGGAGCCGTCGCGTTGATCGGCAGCGCCAGTTCGGCGGCGGTCGGATTGTAGGGGGTGCCGACGCGGCAACCGGCCGTCGGGTTCAGCAGCTGGTAGCGGCCGAGCGCGGTCGTGTTGGTGGCGTTGGCCGGACGGACATAGAAATTGCCCGTGCCGATCGCGAACCCGTTGGTGAACGAGCCATTGGCGTCGAGGCCATTGGCGACGTTGTTCGGGCCGCAGACGCGCGTACCGGTGCGATCGCCGCACAGGCCACGTTCGTCGCTGCTGTTGAACGGTGCCGGCAGCGACTTGGACTGCACACCCTCGGCGCGATAGTAGAAGCCGCTGACGTAAGCGTTGTAGCCCTTTTCGTCGAGATCGCCGGTGCCGGCGGTCAGCGACAGGCGCTGGTTGGCGTTGTAGCCACGTTCCGCGATACCGGCTTCGACGCGACCGGTGACGCCCTGGAACGAACGCTTGGTGATGATGTTGACCACGCCGGCGATCGCGTCCGCGCCGTAGCTCGACGATGCACCGTCGCGCAGCACGTCGACGCGTTCGACGATGTCGTCGGGGATCGTGTTGAGATCGACGAAGTTGCGCGAGCCGTCGTCCGACAGCGGATAGTAAGCGGCGCGCAGGCCGTCGAACAGGACCAGCGTCGAGTTGGTCGACAGACCACGCAGCGATACCGACGATGCGCCCGATGCGAACGCACCGTTCGCAGTGAAGGAGTTGGTCAGCGCCGGACCGTTGTTGGACGACAGCGCCTGGATACCGGCCTGCACCGTGTTGATGCCGCGGGCATCGAGATTCTCGGTGGTGATCGTGCTGACCGGCGACGGACCGGCGTCGGTACCGCGGATGATCGAACCGGTTACGACGATGTCATTGCCGGCCTGATCGTCTGCCGCCTCGGTACCCTGCGTCTGCTGTGCGATCGAAGCGGCGTCGGTGGACGCGCCTTCCGGCGCGGTCTGCGCCGAAACGGCGCCCGCATAAAGCATCGCGAACGGCGTAACGGCTGCGAGCAGCGCCGCCTTGCGCGTGGAACGGTGGATCGTGAACATGTGTTTCCCTTGCCTGACCCAAACGTGTCGACCCGCTATGGCGGTATCGGCCCGGGTGTTTGCCAAGCCCCCCTCGACCGCTGGAGCGGCCCTCAAGAGACATACCGCTGAAATGCGGGCGGAAATTTTCGCTGTAAACCTGCGTTTCAAAAACCGGCAACGTTTGCCGCACAGTGTAGCCTAAATGACACAATTATTGTCGTTGTTCGGCTGTCGCGGTAGAATCCCTGCTCGCAATTGCAGCATGACGACGCGATCTGTCGTTTTGAGGGGCAGGCCCTCACGCCCCCGGCATCGCCCCCGCCACCAGCAACGGGTCGAGCCGCGCGTCGCGCCAGCGCAGGCTCCAGTGGAGATGCGGTCCGGTCGCCCGGCCGGTCGCGCCGACCGCACCGATCGGATCGCCCTGGCGGACGTGGTCGCCGACGCGCACGTCAATCCGCGACAGATGGAGGAAGGCGCTGTTGAGACCGTGGCCGTGGTCGATCATCAGCAAATTGCCTTCCAGGGTGAAAGGATGGTCCGCGGCGAGGATGACGACGCCATCCGCGGGCGCGACGACGGGGGTGCCGGTGGGGCGGGCGATGTCGATGCCCGAATGGTAGCTGCCGGGTTCGCCGCGATAGATGCGCTGCGCACCGAACAGCCCCGAGATGCGGCCGATCGCGGGCCAGCGGAACGTCTGGCGCCAGCCGGTCGCATCGGTGACCTCGGCACGCGCCGCGGCGATCCGGGCGAGTTCGGCGGGGCGCAGCTGCGCCATGACCGGATCGGGGGCGGGGAATTTGGGCAGCGTGTCCAGCCGCTCGATCCGCCAGGCCCGCGGCGCCACTGCGAGGGGCTGGGTAATCCGGCGGCCGTCGTCGAGCGTCGCGACGAGCACGGCCTGCGATCCGGCGTCGCGATCTAAGCCGGCGATGAAGCGGCCCGCCTCGACCGCGATCGGCTGGCCGTCAAGGGTCACCGTCACGCTTCCCGCGGGTACGGTGCCGGCGATCAGCCCGCCCTGCGTCGGCGTTCCGGTCCAGCGAAACGCCGGGGCGGCGACCGGGGCGGGCGCCTGGGGCGACGCCGCCGCGGCCAGGCAGACGAGCGGTGCCAGCGCGGCCGGCAGCCTCATCGCGGGCTGAGCGCCTCGCTGGCGAGATGCGCGCTGGCGAAGGCTTCCTGCCGCGCGACGCTCCAATAACGGAGCAGCTCGATCGGGATGCGGGCGCCGCTCACCGCACATACGACATGATCGCCGGGAGTCAGCACCCGGAAGCCGTTGGCCATATAGTGAAGCCGCGCCGGGCGATCCGAGTTGGAAACGAGCATGTCTTGAGATCCTGTCAGAGCAACGTCGGCTGGTCGGGCTTGGGATAGGCCCTGGCGGGTTTGCGCTCAACCTTGCGCTCGGCGGCGGGCTGGACCGTGCCGTCGTCGACGACGGCATCGACGCTGCCGTCGCGGAAGCGCAGCGTCACCGCCCCTGCCTCGCGCACCGCCGCGGCGGACGCCAGCGTCTCGCCGCCCTCGCCCCCGCCCTCGCGGCGTGCGGTGACCCGCGCATAGCCGCGGTCGAGCACCGCATCGGGGTTGAGCGACTGGACCAGCCGCCACGTCGCCGCCAGCCGGTCGCGGTTGCGGTCGACCTGTTGCTGCAGCACCGCCGGGCGCAGCGCGCCGCTCGACCGGTCGAGCTGGCCGCGCGCCAGCGTCACCCGCCGTTCGAGCCCGCGGTCGAGCCGCTGGCCGGCATCGTCGGCACGCTGGCGCTGCGGCCCGAGCAGCGCGTCGCGCTTGGGCAGCAGCCGGGCGAGCCCGGTCAGCCGCTCGCGGCCGCGCTCGACATAGCGATTGGCGCAACGCTGCGTGCGCAGGCCATGGCTCTGGATCGTATGGCGCAGGTCGGCGAGCACCGGCACCGCCAGCTCGGCCGCCGCGGTGGGCGTCGGCGCGCGCAGGTCGGCGGCGAAGTCGCACAGGGTCGTATCGGTCTCGTGGCCGACCGCGGAGATGATCGGGATGGTACAGCCGGCAACGGCGCGGACCACGACCTCCTCGTTGAACGCCCACAGATCCTCGATCGAACCGCCGCCGCGCGCGACGATGACGAGATCGGGCCGCGGCACCGGGCCGTCCGCGGGCATCGCGTCAAAGCCGCGCACCGCGGCGGCGACCTCCTCGGCCGCCCCCTGCCCCTGCACCTTGACCGGCCAGACGAGCACGTGGGTCGGACAGCGATCCTCGAGCCGATGCAGGATGTCGCGGATCACCGCGCCGGTCGGCGAGGTGACGACGCCGATCGTCCGCGGCAGAAAGGGCAGCCGCACCTTGCGCGCGCCGTCGAACAATCCCTCGCCCGCCAGCTTCGCCTTGAGCTTCTCGAACAGCGCCATCAGCGCGCCGGCACCGGCCAGCTCCATCCGCTCGATGACGATCTGATATTTGGAGCGGCCGGGATAGGTGGTGAGCTTGCCGGTGGCGATCACCTCGATGCCGTCCTGCGCGGCGAAGGCGAGCGCATTGGCCTGCCCCTTCCACATCACGCCGTCGATCACCGCGGCATCGTCCTTGAGCGCAAGATAGACGTGGCCCGAGGTCGCGCGCTTATAGCCCGAGATCTCGCCGCGGATGCGGACGTGGCCGAACTCCCCCTCGACCATCCGCTTGAGCTTGAAGCTGAGTTCGCCGACCGACATGGCGAGCGCGTTGTCGCCGGGCCGCTCCTCGGCTAGCAGCCGGGCGTCGTCGGTATCGGATAGGAACTCTGGCATGAACGTCCTGCTGTTGGGCTCAGGTGGCCGCGAGCACGCACTTGCATGGAAACTGGCGCAATCGGCCTTCCTCGATACGCTCTATGCCGCGCCTGGCAACCCCGGCGTCGCCGCCCATGCGACGTGCGTCGCGCTGGATGCGACCGATCATGCCGCGGTGGTGGATTTCGTGGTCGGCCATGACGTTGGCCTCGTCGTCATCGGACCGGAAGCGCCGCTGGTCGACGGTCTCGCCGACACGCTGCGCGCGGCGGGCGTGCCGGTGTTCGGGCCGGGCAAGGCGGCGGCGCAGCTCGAGGGATCGAAGGGCTTCACCAAGGATCTGTGCCGGCGTGCCGACATTCCGACCGCGGGCTATGTCCGCGTGGGCACGCGCGCCGAGGCGGAAGCGGCGCTGGCGAGCACCTTTTCCTATCCGGTCGTGATCAAGGCGGACGGGCTCGCCGCGGGCAAGGGCGTGGTGATCGCGACCAGCGAGGCCGAGGCCGCCGCGGCGTTCGCCGCGATGTTCGCGGACGGCGATGCGCCGGTGGTGGTCGAGGAATTCCTCGACGGGGAGGAGGCGAGTCTGTTCGTGCTCACCGACGGCGTCGCGCTGCTGCCGTTCGGCAGCGCGCAGGACCACAAGCGCGTCGGCGAGGGCGATACCGGTCCTAACACCGGCGGCATGGGCGCGTACAGCCCGGCGCCGGTGCTCACCCCCGAGCTGGAACGGCGTGCGCTCGACGAGATCGTCGCGCCGACGGTGAAGGCGCTCGCCGAGGAGGGGACGCCGTTCAGCGGCGTGCTCTACGCCGGGCTGATGCTGACCGCGACCGGCCCCAAGCTGATCGAATATAATGCGCGGTTCGGCGACCCCGAATGCCAGGTGCTGATGCCACGGTTCGAGGGCGATCTGGTCGCGACGATGCTGGCAGTCGCGGAGGGACGGCTCGGCGAGCTGCCGGCGGCGCGCTTCGCCGACGCGGCGGCGATGACGGTGGTGCTGGCGGCGGCGGGCTATCCGGGGACGCCCAAGGCAGGCGGCGCGATCCGTGGGATCGACGCGGCGGAGGCGACCGGCGCGATCGTCTTCCAGGCGGGGACGCGATTGGAGGGCGACACATTGGTGGCGTCCGGCGGCCGGGTGCTCGCGGTGACCGCGATGGGGGCGGACATCCGCGCGGCACGCGATGCGGCCTATCGCGGGGTAGATGCGATCGACTTCGCGGACGGCTTCTGCCGTCGCGACATCGGCTGGCGCGAACTGGCGCGCTGATCGCTCGGTGCGGAGAAACGGAAAGGCCCGCCGGATCGCTCCGGCGGGCCTTTTTTCGTTCGCGACAGTCGATCAGAAGGTGATCGTGGTGCCGATCGCGATCTGGCGGCCGAGCGCGTCATAGCGCTGCGGCAGCGTGTTGTTGCGCGACAACCCTACCGTGTACGAGTTGGGAATGATCGGCGCCGTCCGATCGAGCAGGTTGTTCGCGATCAAGCGCAGGGCGAAACGCTTGGCAACGTTGAAGTTCATCGACAGATCGAAGAAGCTTTGCGGTGCGATGCGCGCGAAAGTGGTCTGGAACCGCCGGTCTGTTCCGCCGATTACATCCTGCCCGGAGTTGTTGGCGGTGGTCAGCGCGCTGATGTAGCGCCAGTTGAACGACACGTTGAAGACACTGTCTGCGGTCGTCCAGGTAGTGCGCAGGCCATGCGACCATTTCGGAATCAACTGCCCGCAGGCGATGCCGTTCGAGAAATAGCCGGCGCAATTATAGGCCGCACGGACCGGTGAATCCTGTCCGCCCGCCTTCGTCGTCAGCGAACCGTTGAAGCCCCAGTCGAGCCGCCCGGCGCCGCCGAGTTCCAGCGTATACTGGCCCTGGAAGTCATAGCCTTCCGAGAGGGACCGGTAGTAATTGGTCGTGCCGGCGCGGAAGAAGCCCGTCGTCGGGTTGTTCGCCGCCGCACTGAACAGCGTTCCGGTACCAGGATTGCGGACGATGCCCGAGCAGAAGAACGGATCGCCATTCGAGGCGACGCACCCTTGCGCGTAATAATCGGGGCCATTGAACCCCAGCGAGTTGTTGATCCGGATGCGATAGTAATCGGCCGAGAACACCAGCCCCTTGAGGAAGCGCGGCTTGACCACCAGCCCGTACGTCAACGTGTAGGCGGTTTCCGGATCGGCGGTGAAGCCGCCATATTTGACGGTGCATTGCGTCGCGCAGATCAGCGTCGGGCTGCCATAGAGCGCATCGGGCAGGCCGCTCGCGCGACAGGCCTCGCGCGATCCGAGCGGCTGCGTCGTCGTGCCGCCGCCCGGCAGCTGGCGGGTTTCCGGCGCGCAGAAGTCGGTCACGACCGTGGTGTCATAGGAGGTGTTGGTCGCCTGCCGCACCTCGACCACCGTCGGGGCCCGCTGCGCCTTGTTGAACGAGCTACGGAACATGAAGTCTGGGATCGGCGCGTAGAGGCCCTCGATCTTCCAGGTGACGAACTTGTCGGGGTTGCTGCTGTACTTCGACACGCGTGCGCCACCGTTGACCTGCAACAGGTCGAAGAACCGGCGCTTCTCGACGAGCGGCAACTGCGCCTCGACATTCGATTCCCAGACGTATTGCTTCAGGTTGGCATCGTTGCTGCCATATTGGCTGACGTAGGTCTGGTTGGCGCCGCTGACCAATTTGTCCTGACGGAATTCGGTGGCGAACGACACCGCGAGGCCTTCGTCGGCCCAGGGCGTCTTGAGGCCGTATTTGGTGAGATCGCCGGTCGCGCTCGCGACGATGTCGTACAACGTGCCGACGTTGAAGGTCGCGCCGTCGCTGCCGCCCGAGAACAGATAGTTGGTCAGCGCGGGGCTGCCCGAGCTGGCGCGGAAGGCGTCGAAGGGCACGCAGGCGCGATCGACGCCGGACACCACCGACGCGCAGGTCGGGGTACCGCTGACGTTGACGACGTTGAGCGAGCGGTTGACCCGGTCGGGATCGGAATAGACCGAAAACGCGGTGTTCTGGTAGTTGCGGGCATAAACACCGCCGATGTCATAGCTCCACGCATCGCCGACCTTGCCGCGGATGCCGCCGGTCGCCCGCAGGCCGTTGTTGAGATAGGTCGTCCCCTGCACTTGACCGTCGAACCGGTAACGGACGTCGAGCGGCACCGTGGCAGCGGTGCCGGCAGCGGTGCCGCACAGCGCCTGCGCCTGGCTGGTCGACAGGAACGGATTGTTGCAATTCACCTGATAGGGCGTGTCGCCGAACACAGTATAGGAATAGACACGCAACGGCGAGGTCTGTTGCGACGTGTCCCGGAAGGCGATCATCGTGCCGTAGAGTTCGGCCTCCGGCGCGATCTCGAAGCTGGCGAAGGTGCCGACCGTATAGCGTTCGCCCGCGCGCTGATACGAATAGTCGTCATAGGGGTTGGCGGCGTTGCCGCGACCCGGGCCGTAGGGGACGAAGGTTCGGCTACCCAGCGGATCGTTGACATAGGCGGTACCGCTGTTCGTGCCGCTGCGCGGCGAGACATAGCCGCTCGGCGAATAGGTCGAGAGCGGCGAGCAGGACAGCGGACCGTCGAGGCCGGTCTGCGTCAGCTGGCAGGGCGACGACGAACGCGCGCTGTACGGCACCTGATCGGCATGACGATAATTGAAGAAGGTCGACACCTTCAGCCGCTCGTCGAGCATCGCCTTGCCGAGCGTGACGGTGATGTCGCCGCGACCGCCGTCGTTGCTGTAGCCCCGCGGCGTGTTGAAGCCCGCGGCCTGTGCATAGGGCGTGACGATCGTGTCGCGATTGAGGTGGTTGTAGAAATTGTAGTTGGTATCGATGCGCAGGCCGGAGAAATCCTTGCGCAGGATGAAGTTGATGACGCCCGACACCGCGTCAGAGCCATAGACCGACGAGGCACCGCCCGACAGGATGTCGACGCGCTGGAGCAGCGAGGCGGGAATGATGTTGGTGTCCTGCCCGTTCTGCGTCCCCAGCCGCTTGCCGTCGATCAGCACCAAGGTGCGCTCGAAGCCGAGACTGCGCAGCTTCAGCCGCTGGCGACCGTCCGAATCGGTGTAATTCTGCTGCGAATCCGGCGCGATCTGCGGCAGGCGATTGAGCACTTCCTCGACGTTGAGGGGGGCTTGCGCCTGAATGTCCTGCACGGTGACCGAGGTGATCGGCGCGGCCGAGAAGGTGTTCGGGCGATTGATCCGGGTTCCGGTGACGATGATCTCATTGCCGTTGCCGGCTGGCCGGGCAACCTTGCCCGAGATCAACGCAGCGCGATCGTCCGCCGATTCGGCGACGGTATCGGTGTCACTTTGGCTCACGGTGGTATCATCGCTCTGCGCGACGGTTTGGGCTGCCGCCGGCAGCGCGATCGCACCCAGGCTGCTCGCCAGGGCAAGCAGCGACGCGGTCGTTTTCAACCTCATTGGAAATCCCCCTATCGTCCCGGTCACGCTATTTCGTTGGCCGGAATGACAGGAAGGTCCATTAGGGATCAATATCTGTCAATACCAAACAATAACCTATTACGTAACGATCCCACCGGATCGGTCCGTTTTCAGATGCAGTGTTGCGTCACCGCACCATCGTGCGTCAGATCACTGCCCTTCTTGCCGCAACGGCCGCGCGAGCAGCGCGCCGATGACGTCGTCCACCGGCGCGCCCTGCAGCAAGCGGCAGACCGCGGCGGTGACCGGCATGTCGACGCCCGCCGCCGCCGCCGCCTCGCGCAGCACGGGGGCGGTGAAGGCGCCCTCGGCGACGGTGCGGCGGTCGGCGAGCAGGTCGGCGGCGGCCCTGCCCTGACCCAGGCCGACGCCGAGTGAGAAATTGCGGCTGCTGGTCGAGGAACAGGTGAGGACGAGGTCGCCGAGCCCAGACAGGCCAGCGAGCGTCTCGGCGCGCGCGCCACGGGCGAGGCCGAAGCGCGTCATCTCGGCGAAGCCGCGCGCGATCAGCGCGGCACGCGCGTTCTGGCCGAGCCCGGCGCCATCGACCACGCCGCAGGCGATGGCGAGCACGTTCTTGACCGCGCCGCCGATCTCCGCACCGACGACGTCACGGCTGGCATAGGGGCGGAACTGCGGTGCGGCGAGGCGTTCGGACAGCGCCCGCCCGAGCGCCTCGTCCGCCGCCGCCAGCGTCACCGCGGTGGGCAGGCCGGCGGCCACCTCGTGCGCGAAGGTCGGGCCGGACAGGACGGCGACGGGCGCCTGCGGATGGACCTGCCGCGCGACCTCGCCGACGAGCAGCCGGGTGCCCGCCTCGATCCCCTTCGCGCACAGCACCAGCGGGCGCGTGCCGACCGCGATCTGCGACAGCACGCCGCGGACGTGCTGCGCCGGCGCGACGACGAGCAAGGCGTCGCAGGCGGCGAGATCGCCGACATCGGCGGTGGCGCGGATCGACGGCGACAGCGGCACGCCGGCAAGGAACAGACGGTTCTCGTGGCCTGCGTTGATCCCCTCGACCACCTCGGGCTCGCGCGCCCACAGCGTGACGGGCTCGCCGCGATGCGCTGCGACCTGCGCGAGCGCCGTCCCCCAGGCGCCGCCGCCGATGACGCCGATCTTCATGGCCTCGACCTCCCCCTGATGGATCCGGTTCATGCCTTCACCCCGGCGCCGCGCACCGCCTCCGCATCCGGATCAAGCGGCCAGCGCGCGCGCGCCGGCGTGTCGAGCGGATCGGTGAGCCCGGCGGCGAACCGCTCGGCACCCGCCCAGGCGATCATCGCGGCATTGTCGGTGCACAGCCACAAGGGCGGTGCGACGAAGCGCAGGCCGTTGGCGGTGGCGAGCGCCTGCAGCGCGCTGCGCACCGCCGTGTTCGCGGCGACGCCACCGGCGACGACCAGCGCGGTCGCCTCGATCCCGGCGATGCCGCGGCGGGTGCGATCGATCAGGCAATCGACCACTGCCGCCTGGAACGACGCGGCGATGTCCTCGGGTGCGTGCTGGCCGACCGCACGCGCGACCGCGCTCTTGAGCCCGGCGAAGGAGAAATGCGGCTCGGCCGAGCCTTTCAGCGGGCGCGGCAGCGGCACGACCGGGCGGCCGAGCGCCGCCGCCTTCTCGACCATCGGCCCGCCGGGGAAACCGAGGCCGAGCAATTTGGCGGTCTTGTCGAACGCCTCGCCCGCGGCGTCGTCGATCGTCGTGGCGAGGCGGCGATAGCGCGCGACGCCCTCGACCAGCAGCAACTGGCAATGGCCGCCCGAGACGAGCAGCAGCAGATAGGGGAAAGCGAGATCGGGATCGGACAGCCGCGGGCTGAGCGCATGGCCTTCGAGATGGTTGACCGCGATCAGCGGCTTGCCCGCGGCATGCGCGAGTGCCTTGCCGGTGACGAGCCCGACCATGACGCCGCCGATCAGCCCGGGGCCGGCGGTGGCGGCGATCGCACCGACCTGGTCGAGCCGCAGTCCGGCGTCGGCGAGCGCGGCGCGGACGAGCGGTTCCAAGGCCTCGACATGCGCGCGCGCGGCGATCTCGGGGACGACGCCGCCGAACGGCGCATGCGCCGCTTCCTGGCCGAGCAGACGGTGGCTGAGCACCTGCCGGTCGCTGGTGACGAGCGCGGCAGCGGTCTCGTCGCAGGAGGATTCGAGGCCGAGGATGATCCGGAGAGACATGGCCAAGTCTTTACGCGCGTTGCCGGAGGTTGTCGAAGGGTGGGGATTTCGGCCATGGCGGCGGAAGATTGCCGTCCTCACCCTTCCCAACGGGAGACGCCCACAGCGGCGATGGGTGAGGCCGGATAACGGGAGCAGACGGGTGGCGATCAAATTCAGGCTGGGAACGCGGGGATCGCCGCTCGCGCTGACGCAGGCGGGGATGGTGCGCGACACCTTGTGCGCCGCGCATGGCTGGACCGCGGACGAGGTCGCGCTGGTCGTCATCCGTACCACCGGCGACCGCGTGCAGGACCGCCCCCTCGCCGAGATCGGCGGCAAGGCCTTGTGGACCAAGGAGCTCGACCGCGCCTTGCTCGACGACGAGATCGACGCGGCGGTCCATTCGATGAAGGACGTCGAGACGATCCGCCCGCCGGCGATCGCCATCGCCGCGATGCTGCCGCGCGCCGACGTACGCGACCGGCTGATCGGTGCGGACAGCGTCGCCGATCTGGCCGCGGGCGCGGTGGTCGGCACCAGCTCGCCGCGGCGGCGCGCGCAATTGCTGCGGCTGCGCCCGGACCTGACGGTCGTGATGTTCCGCGGCAACGTCGACACGCGCCTCGCCAAGCTGGCGGCCGGCGAGGCGGATGCGACGCTGCTCGCCGCGGCGGGGCTCGACCGGCTCGGGCGCGACGGCGTCGGCCGCGCGATCCCGACCGATACGATGCTGCCCGCCCCGGCACAGGGCGCGGTCGGTATCGAGGTGCGCAGCGCCGACGCCGGTGCGGCGCGGATCGTCGCGGCGATCGACGATGCCGCGACCAGCGCCTGCGTCCTGGCGGAGCGGGCCCTGCTCGCCGGGCTCGGCGCCGACTGCCATTCGCCGGTCGCCGCGCTCGCCGCTTTGTCGGGCGAGATGCTGACGTTGCGCGCCGAGCTGATCGCCGAGGACGGCAGCGCCTTCGTCGAGGGCAGCGGCGAGGGCACCGACGGCAGCCTCGTCGCTGCGGAACTCGCCGCCGACCTGCTGGCGCGGGCGCCCGAGGTGGTGCGGCGGCTGTTCCAGCCGTGAGCCTCTCCGGCCTGCTCGTGGTGCGGCCCGAGCCCGGCAATGCGCGCACCACGGCGCGGCTGCGCGCCGGCGGCGGCGCGGTGCTCGGCCGGCCGCTGTTCGCCGCCGCGCCGATCGCATGGACGCCGCCCGATCCGGCGGCGTTCGACGCCTTGCTGGTGACCAGCGCCAATGCGGTGCGCCTCGCGGGCGCCGGACTGGCGCGGCTCGCCGGGTTGCCGGTGATCGCGGTCGGAGCGGAAAGCGCGGCGGTGGCACGCGACGCCGGCTTGCGCGTCGCGGTCGTCGGCGACGGCGGCGTCGCCGACGCGCTGACGGCGGCGGCGGCGGCGGGACTGACGCGACCGCTGCATCTGGCGGGACGCGAACATATCGACAGCGGCCACCCGACCGCGATCGTCTATGCCAGCGCCGAGCTGGACGTCGACGCGGCGGCGTTCGCCGCGGCAGCGACGGGGCGGATCGTGCTGCTCCATTCGGTCCGCGCCGCGCACCGCGTCGCGGCGCTGATCGCCGACCGGCACGCGACGGGCGTCGCAGCGCTGAGCCCCGCCGTCCTCGCCGCGGCGGGCGACGGCTGGGGGTTCGCCCGCGCCGCGGCGATGCCGACCGACGCCGCCTTGTGTGCGCTCGCGCTCGCACGGACGATTGACCGTGCGGCGGGGGGCGGGGATAAGAGGCCATGACCGACTATACGCCGATCGATCCCAGGCCCGCGGCAACGCCCGTGCGCGGGCCGCGGACGGGGGTGTTCCTGGCGATCATCGCCCTCGCCTTCGTCGCCGGGGCGCTGCTCACCGGCTATCTCATGAAACAGGTCGGCTGGCTGAGCACGACTTCCGCCGCCGAGCGTGCGCTCGCGGCGAAACGCACGCAGCCCGATCCGGCCAATTTCAACCCGGCGCAGCCGCTCAACGCCAACGGCCAGACGACCAACGCGGCGCTCGAGCCGGCCGCGCTCGCCTCGCGCGAGGCGACGCTGGCGGGGCAATTGACCGCGCTGGAGGCGCGCACCGCAGCGGTGGCGAGCGATGCCGTGGTCGCGGGCGCGCAGGCGGGTCGCGCCGAGGGGCTGCTGGTCGCCTTCGCCGCCCGCCGCGCGCTCGATCGCGGCGTCGGCCTCGGCTATCTCGAGGAGCAGTTGCGCACCCGCTTCGGCACCGTCCAGCCGCGCTCGGTGGCGGCGGTGATCGAGGCGTCGCACCAACCGGTGACGCTGGAGGATCTGCGCCAGGGTCTCGACGCGATCGCGCCCGAGATCGCCACGGTGAGCAGCGACGGCTGGTGGGCGAGCCTGCGCCGCGAGCTCGGCGGGCTGGTGGTGCTGCGCAAGGCGGGCACGCCGTCGCCCCGCCCCGCCGACCGGCTGGCGCGGGCCCGCCGGCTGCTCGAGGGCGGACAGGTCGAGGCGGCGCGCGCCGAGGTCGCGCGGCTGCCCGGCGCGCGCGATGCGGGCAATTGGATGCAGGCGGCCGACCGCTACGTCACCGCGCGCCACGCGCTCGACCAGATCGAAGGCGCGGCGATCATGGGCCAGGCGAGCAAGCCCACCGTCGCCGCCGCCGCCCCTGCCCCCGCGGCGGAACTGCCCGCGATGCCCGACACGCTGTCGAACGAGGAAGCGACGACCTCGGTCGGGATGTAGGCTTACGCCAAGACCCGCTCGATCAGCGCCATTGCACCCTGCGGGGCGCGGATCTTGGCGCCGTTGATGAAGAAGACGAACGTGTCGCGCTGCGCCTTGGCCGGGGCGTCGGCGACCACATAGGGCAACCCCTCCGGCCGGCCACCCGCCTGCCACGTCCGCGCCGCCCGTGCCCAATCGTCGAGCGCGGCATCGGTATAGCCCGCCGGATTCTGCTCCTCGGCCGCTTCCAGCCGCGCATAGACGAAGTCGGCGGTGACGTCGGCGATCGCCGGATAGTCCTTCGAATCGGCATAGACGATCGCGACGTTCGCCGCCCGCGCCATCGCGACGAAGGCCGGGTCGGCGAAGCTCTCGTGCCGCACCTGTACCGCATGGCGCAGCGGCACCCCGGCGTGGCTGTCGGGCAGCAATTTGAGGAAGGCACCCATGTCGTCGGCGTCGAACCTTTTGGTTGCCATGAACTGCCATAGGATCGGTCCGAGCTTGTCGCCGAGCTCGGTGATCCCCTGCCCGACGAAGCGCTCGACCGATTCGCCCGCCTCGGCGAGCACCTTGCGGTTTGTGCAATAGCGCGACGCCTTCACCGCGAAGACGAAGCCGTCGGGCGCGGCGGCGGCCCAATTGGCGAAACTCGCCGGCTTGAAGCTCGAATAATAGGTGCCGTTGATCTCGATCGCGGTGACCTGCGAGGCGGCATAGTCCAGCTCGCGCTTCTGCGGCCATTTGGCGGGATAGAAGGTCCCGCGCCACGGCTCGTAGGTCCAGCCGCCGATACCGATTCGGATTGTCATGCGATCATCTCCTTGAGCGGTACGGCCGTATCCGCCAGCTGCGCGGGGTCGATGACCGCGCCGGCGAGAACCAGCGCGCGGCCCTGAACGTAATCGCGCGTCGCGTTGACGCAGTCGAGCGCGATCACCCGGCCCTCGCGCAGGTAGATCAGTGAGACGCTGCGGCTGGCCATGTCGCCACGCACGACCAGAGCGTCATAACCCGTCGACAGCCCCACCGTCTGCAGCCGCAGGTCGTATTGGTTCGACCAGAACCACGGCACCGCATGATAGTCGACCGGCGTGCCGGCGATCGTTTTGGCGACCACCGTCGCCTGGTCGTTGGCATTCTGCACCGATTCGAGCCGGATACGCGCGCCGTCGGCGAAGGCGTTGGCGTGCGTCGCGCAATCGCCGATCGCGAACACGTCCGCCAGACCGGTGCGGCACTGTGCATCGACGTCGACGCCGTTGCCGCCCGCCGCCCCCGCGTCGAGCAACGGCTCGACGGCTGGGACGATGCCGATGCCGACGATCACCATCTCCGCCGGCACCGTCTCGCCGTCGGCGAGCGTGACGCCGCACGCCCGGCCATCCGCCTCCGCGATACAGGCGACGGTGACGCCGAGCCGCACGTCGACGCCATGCGCGCGATGCTCCGCCTCGTAGAAGCGCGACAAGGGCTCGCCGGCGACGCGTGCGAGGACGCGGGGCAGCGCTTCCAACACCGTGACCTGCTTGCCGAACTTCGCGAGCACCGCCGCCGCCTCCAGTCCGATATAGCCGCCGCCGATCACCGCGACGCGGTTGACGCCGGCCAGCTCGGCGATCATCCGGTCGACATCGGCGCGGGTGCGCACGCCATGGACGCCGGCGAGATCGTGACCCGAGCAGCTCAGCCGCCGCGGGCTGCCGCCGGTCGCCCAGATAAGCTGGCCGTAACCGATCGTCTCGCCGTCCCCGGTGGTGACGGTGTGCGCCTGCGGATCGACGCGCACGACGCGGCGGCCGAGCCGCATCGCGACGTCGCGCTCACCCCAGAAGGCGGGGGGGCGGATCAGGATGCGCTCGAACGGCTTGTCGCCGGACAGATAGTCCTTCGACAGCGGCGGGCGTTCATAGGGCGGCTCGGGCTCGTCGCCGATCATCGCGATGCTGCCGGCGAATTTGGCGGTGCGCAGCGCGATCGCCGCCTGCGCGCCGCCATGGCCGGCACCGACGATGACGACGTCGTAATGGGACTGCACGCTCGTATTCTCCCGCATTGCCCTCTCCTGCCTTAGTCCTGGTGGCGGCGAAAGCCCGCTTGCCCTCCGTTCGGGTTGGGGCCCGTCGAAGCCCGCCGCTCCTCAAACGCTACGTTTGCGGCAAACAGCCCTTCGACAGGTTCTGGGCGAACGGTGTGAGTGGGTGCGCCGCTCAGTCGAAGCCATATGGCACGATCGAACGCCGGTCGGGATCGACGAGCAGCTCGCGTCCCGCGGGCGGGAAGGCGCGCTGGTCGCAGTCGCGGCGCGGGCAGATGCGGCACGACGGCCCGATCGGCGTCGCGCTGTCCGCGCCGGCGAGGTCGAGGCCGTCGCCATAGATGAACGCGCCGGCATGTTCGACCTCGCAGCCGAGCACCACCGCATAGCGACGGGCGACGCGGCGATAGCTCGACGTCGCCTTGACCAGTCCCTTGGCCATCGACACGTAGCGCGCGCCGTCGGGCATCTCGGCGACCTGGACGAGGATGCGGTCGGAGATCGCCACCGCCTCATGCGCCACCCACAGCGGGCAGGCGCCGCCATATTGCGCGAATTGCAGCCGCGTCGCCGAATGGCGCTTGGTGATGTTGCCCGCCATGTCGATGCGGCAGAAGAAGAACGGCACGCCGGGCAGCCCGGGCCGCTGCAACGTCGACAGGCGATGGCAGACCTGTTCGAAGCTCACCCCGAAGCGCTGGCGCAGTGCATCGACGTCGTGGCGTCGCGCCCGCGCCTCGGCGCGGAAGCGCGCATAGGGCATCAGCAGCGCGCCCGCGCCGTAATTGGCGAGGCCGACGCGCAGCAGGTCGCGCGCCGCCTCCGAGCGCAGTGGCGCGTCGCCGACGATCCCCTCGATCAGCGCCTTCGCCTCGAGCCGGATGAGCTGGTGCGCGAGCTGGAAATGCCGCGTCTCGATCGGCTGCGCGCCGTCGATCGTCAGCGTCCCCGCCGCGGCGTCATAGGCGCGCATCGGCGCGGCGATGCCGTCGTCGATCACCCGCACCTCGTGCGCTGCCTGCAACCGGTCGACCAGCGCCCGCCCCGGTGGCAGATCGTCCGCCAGCCCCTCGGCGAAGCGATCAAGCGGGTCGATGTAATTGCCCATGCCCTGGAACCAGTCGCGCACCTCCTCCCACGGCAGCAGATGCGGCGGGCTCCCCTGCGCGTCGACGCGGTCGTCGAGCACGCGCAGCTGCTCCTGCGAGCGACGCAGCGCGGCGTGCAGCGCGATCATCCGCCGCGCCACCAAAGGCTGTTGCTTGAGGCCGCGCAGCACGTCCGCCTCGTCGAGCAGCGCCGCCGGTACCGACGGATCGGTCCCCGCCTCGAGCGCGCCGACCAGTGCCGCGCTATCGTCCTCGGGCGCGATCTCGACCCAGTCGAGCGGAAAGGCCCGCGCCAGTGCGCCGAGCACGCCGCCGGTGATCGGCCGGTCGCCGCTTTCGATCTGCGACAGATAGCTGGTCGAGATGCCGATCCGCCGACTGAGCGCGATCTGGCTGAGCGACAGCCGCGCCCGCAACGCGCGAACCTGATCGCCGGCGAAGATGCGTGCACGGGGCGGTTGCTGGACCATGTGCCCTCATAGTTTGCAAACAGGTCCGTTGCAATTTTGCAAAACCACAGTTGCGGCGGCGGGCTAGGATCGGGGAAGAAGAGGCAGGAGAGAGTATGTCATCCACGCAGACCGAACTCGACCGCCGCCGATCCGCCGCCAGAGCGGGCGGCGGCGAAAAACGGGTCGCCGCGCAACATGCCAAGGGCAAGCTCACCGCCCGCGAACGGCTGGAGATCCTGCTCGACGAAGGATCGTTCGAAGAGATCGACATGTACGTCGAGCACAATTGTGTCGACTTCGGCATGGCGGACCAGGTGATCCCCGGCGACGGCGTCGTCACCGGATCGGGGACGATCAACGGCCGTCTGGTTTACGTCTTCAGTCAGGATTTCACCGTCTTCGGCGGCTCGCTGTCCGAGCGCCACGCGCAGAAGATCTGCAAGGTGATGGACACCGCGCTCAAGGTCGGCGCGCCGGTGATCGGCCTCAACGATTCGGGCGGCGCGCGCATCCAGGAGGGCGTTGCCAGCCTCGGCGGCTATGCCGAGGTGTTCCAGCGCAACGTGCTCGCCAGCGGCGTGGTGCCGCAACTGAGCCTCATCATGGGTCCGTGCGCGGGCGGCGCGGTCTATTCGCCGGCGATGACCGACTTCATCTTCATGGTGAAGGATTCGAGCTATATGTTCGTCACCGGCCCCGACGTGGTCAAGACGGTGACCAACGAGGTAGTGACGCAGGAGGCGTTGGGCGGCGCGGTGACGCATACCACCAAGACCTCGGTTGCCGACAACGCCTTCGAGAACGATATCGAGGCGCTGCTCGCGGCGCGCGACTTCATCGACTTCCTGCCCGCGTCGAACCGCGAGAGCGTTCCCGAACGCCCGACCGCCGATGCCTGGGACCGACTGGAGGCGAGCCTCGACACTTTGGTGCCGGCCTCGGCCAACCAGCCCTACGACATGCACGAGCTGATCCGGAAGACGGTCGACGAGGGCGACTTCTTCGAGACGCAGCCGGCACATGCCGCGAACATCATCACCGGTTTCGGCCGGATCGAGGGGCGGACGGTCGGCTTCGTCGCCAACCAGCCGATGGTGCTCGCCGGCGTGCTCGACATCAACAGCTCGAAGAAGGCGGCGCGCTTCGTCCGCTTCTGCGACGCGTTCGATATCCCGATCGTCACCTTCGTCGACGTGCCGGGCTTCCTGCCCGGCACGGCGCAGGAGCATAACGGCATCATCAAGCATGGCGCCAAATTGCTGTTCGCCTATGCCGAGGCGACCGTGCCGAAGATCACCGTCATCACGCGGAAAGCCTATGGCGGCGCCTATGACGTGATGGCGTCCAAGCATCTGCGCGGCGACCTCAATTACGCCTGGCCGACCGCCGAGATCGCGGTGATGGGCGCGAAGGGCGCAGTCGAGATCATCTTCCGCGGCCGCACTTCCGAGGAGATCGCCGAGCACACCGCCGAGTACGAGGCGCGCTTCGCCAACCCCTTCGTCGCGGCGAGCAAGGGCTTCATCGACGAGGTGATCCAGCCGCATTCCACCCGCCGCCGCATCGCGCTGGGCCTGCGCAAGCTCAAGGGCAAGGCGCTGGAGAACCCGTGGAAGAAGCACGACAACATCCCGTTGTGAGCCCATCTCCTGAACATTATAAGCATATGTGAAGGAGACGACTCATGCAGACCGAACGCGTGACCTTTCTGACCACCCCCGATCACAAGGCGGCGCTCGATGCGTTCGCGGCCAGCAACGGCAAGTCCGTCGGCCATGTCGTGCGCGAGGCGTCGGCGATCTATATCGCGCAGGCGGCAGCGGATGAAGACGAAGAGCAACTGGCGGCGCTGGTCCGCGAGGTGAACGAGGCCGTTCCCCGTATGCGCGAGGACATCAAGAGCGCGATTGCCAGCATCAATCGTGCGAACGCGGCGGTCGATGCGGTGCTCGCTGGTGAAGGACCGCGGCGATGAGTTTCATCGGCGATACGATAAAGGCGCTTCGCAACGTCCTCCTGCTGCAAGAGGACGTACGCCAGCTCAAGGATATGGTCACCAGCCAGAGCGGGCGACTCGCGGCGCTGGCTGAAGCGCATGCCACGTTGCGCGAGCGCGTCAGCCGACTGGAAGGCGTGATCGAGGGCGCCGCGATGGCGACGCGGCAGCGGCGGATCGAGGAATGACCGACCACGCGCCGTTGGGCCGCCTCAACCATATCGGCGTCGCGACGCCATCGATCGCGCGGTCAATCGAGACGTATCGCACCCTGCTCGGCGCGACCGCGATCGGCGAGCCGTTCGATCTGGCCGCGCAGGGGGTGAGGGTGTGCTTCATCGATACGCCCAATACGCAGATTGAGCTGATCGAGCCCTATGACGAAAATTCGCCGATCGCCGGCTTCCTGCGCAGCAATCCGGCCGGCGGCCAGCATCACCTGTGTTTCGAGGTCGCCGACATCCACGCCGCGATCGCCGACCTCACTGCCAAGGGCGCGCGCGTGCTCGGCGAACCGCGGATCGGCGCGCACGGCGCGCAGATCGTCTTCGTCCATCCGAAGGACATGGGCGGCGTGCTGGTCGAACTGATGGAGACGCCGCTTGCCGGACATTGAGGTCAACACCGGCGAGGACAGCGGCGCCGCGCCCGCCCTGCCGCCGGCCCCCGAACCGACACCGCAGCCGGGCCTCGCCGACTGGCAGGCCGCCGCCGCGAAGGAGGTGAAGGGCAAGGACTTCGTCTGGCAGACGCCCGAGGGCATCGCCGTCAAGCCGCTCTACACCGCCGCCGATGCGCCGGTCGATCCGGGCCTGCCCGGCTTCGCGCCCTTCACCCGCGGCGTGCGCGCGTCGATGTACGCCGGCCGGCCGTGGACGATCCGCCAATATGCCGGCTTCTCGACCGCCGAGGAATCGAACGCCTTCTACCGCCGCAATCTCGCCGCCGGGCAGAAGGGATTGTCGGTCGCCTTCGATCTCGCGACGCATCGCGGCTATGATAGCGACCATCCGCGCGTCACCGGCGACGTCGGCAAGGCGGGCGTCGCGATCGACACCGTCGAGGACATGAAGATCCTGTTCGACGGCATCCCGCTCGACCAGATGAGCGTCAGCATGACGATGAACGGCGCGGTGATCCCGATCCTCGCCTTCTTCATCGTCGCCGGCGAAGAACAGGGCGTCGACCGCAAATTGCTCGACGGGACCATCCAGAACGACATCCTCAAGGAGTTCATGGTCCGCAACACCTATATCTACCCGCCCGAACCGAGTATGCGGATCATCAGCGACATCTTCGGCTATACCAGCCGCGAGATGCCCAAGTTCAACAGCATCTCGATCAGCGGCTATCACATGCAGGAAGCGGGGGCGACGCAGCTCCACGAGCTTGCCTTCACCATCGCCGACGGCATGGAATATGTGAAATACGGCGTGGCATCGGGCCTCGACATCGACAAGTTCGCCGGGCGATTGAGCTTCTTCTTCGCGATCGGCATGAATTTCTTCATGGAGATCGCCAAGCTGCGCGCCGCGCGGGTGCTGTGGCATCGCGCGATGACGCAGCTCGGCGCGCAGGACGAGCGCAGCAAGATGCTGCGCACGCATTGCCAGACGAGCGGCGTGTCGCTGACCGAGCAGGACCCGTACAACAACGTCATGCGCACGACGATCGAGGCGATGGCGGCGATGCTCGGCGGCACCCAGTCGCTGCACACCAATGCGCTCGACGAGGCGATCGCGCTGCCCACCGATTTCTCTGCGCGGATCGCGCGCAATACGCAGATCGTCATCCAGGAAGAGACGGGGATGACCAAGGTCGTCGATCCGCTCGGCGGCAGCTATTATGTCGAAAGCCTGACGCAGAGCCTGGTCGACGGCGCGTGGGAGATCATCGAGCGGGTGCAGGCCGAGGGCGGCATGGCCAAGGCGGTCGCCGCCGGCTGGCCCAAGGCGATGATCGAGGAAGCCTCCGCCGCGCGCGCCGCACGCGTCGACCGCGGCGAGGACGTAATCGTCGGCGTCAACAAATACCGCAAGGATGGCGAGGACCCGATCGACATCCTCGACGTCGACAATGTCGCGGTCCGCGAGGCACAGATCCGCCGCATCGAACGCGTCAAGGCGAGCCGCGACGAGGCTGCATGCCGCGTGGCGCTCGATGCGCTGCGCGAGGCGGCACGTATGGCGCCGGCCGTTCGCCCTGAGCCTGTCGAAGGGCAGGCACAGGGGCTTCGACAGGCTCAGCCCGAACGGGACTGGGAACAGAGCAATCTGCTTGCGCGAGCGGTGGATTGCGCCCGCGCCCGCGCGACGCTCGGCGAGATCAGCAGTGCGATGGAGGACGTGTTCGGCCGCTTCGGCACGCAGCCGACCCCGGTCAAGGGCATCTACGGCGGTGCCTATGCCGACGATGCGCGCTGGCTGCGGCTCGAGGACGGCGTCGCCGCCACCGAACGGCGGCTGGGGCGCAAACCGCGGATGCTCGTCGCCAAGATGGGGCAGGATGGCCACGACCGCGGTGCCAATCTGGTCAGCAGCATGTTCGGCGATCTCGGCTTCGAGGTCGTGCCCGGGCCGCTGTTCCAGACGCCGAAGGAAGCCGCGACGCTCGCGGTAGAGAAGGACGTCGACGTCGTCGGCGCCTCCAGCCTCGCCGCGGGCCACAAGACGCTGATCCCCGAGTTGATCGGCCATCTGCGCGATGCCGGCCGCGCCGATATCAAGGTGATCGCCGGCGGCGTCATCCCGGCGCAGGATTACCAGGGCTTACGCGATGCCGGCGTACAGGCGATCTTCGGCCCCGGCACCAATCTCATCACCGCCGCCGAGGATGTGCTACGGCTGCTCGGTCACAATATGCCGCCACAGGATTCCGCAGAATGACCCGTACCGACTGGACCCGCGCCGAGATCGCCGCGCTGTTCGACCTGCCGTTCGACGAACTGATGTATCAGGCCCAGACCGTCCACCGCACGCATCACGCGCCGTCGGAGGTGCAGCTTTGCACGCTCCTGTCGATCAAGACCGGCGGCTGCCCGGAGGATTGCGGCTATTGCTCGCAATCCGCCTCGTCGGACAGCGGGCTGAAGGCGGCGAAGCTGATGCAGGTCGACGCGGTTCTCGCCGATGCGGCGGCCGCCAAGGCGGCCGGGTCGCAGCGCTTCTGCATGGGCGCGGCGTGGCGCAATCCCAAGCCGCGTGACATGCCGGCGATCGTCGCGATGGTCGAAGGCGTGCGCGCTATGGGGATGGAGACGTGCATGACGCTCGGCATGCTCGAGCCGGAACAGGCGCAGCAGCTCGCCGCCGCCGGGCTCGACTATTACAACCACAATATCGACACCTCGCCCGAGAATTACGGCAACGTCATCACGACGCGTACCTTCCAGGACCGGCTCGATACGCTCGAGAACGTGCGGCAGGCGGGGATCAACGTCTGCTGCGGCGGCATCGTCGGCATGGGCGAGACGCGGGGTGATCGCGTCGGCTTCGTACACGCGCTCGCCACCCTGCCGCGTCATCCCGAAAGCGTGCCGGTCAACGCGCTGGTGCCGGTCAAGGGCACGCCGCTCGGCGACATGCTGGCGGACACGCCGATGGCCCGGATCGACGAGATCGAGTTCGTCCGCACCGTCGCGGTGGCGCGGATCACCATGCCGCTGTCGATGGTGCGCCTGTCCGCCGGTCGCGAGTCGATGTCGGAGGCGACGCAGGCGCTGTGCTTCATAGCCGGCGCCAATTCGATCTTCACCGGCGACAAATTGCTCACCACCGGCAACGCCGGCGACAGCGCTGATGCGGCGTTGTTCGCCAAGCTCGGCCTGACGCCGATGGAAAGCGCCGAGCCGATGCGGGTGGCCGCCGAATAGCCTGCCGGGGAGGGTCTGCCCTCCCCCCGAAAACCATCAAACCCGCAGGCGGACCGGCCCCCGGCCGGCTGCCAAGCGGGAGGAGAGTTGAGGATGTTCAAGAAAATCCTGGTCGCCAATCGCGGCGAGATCGCCTGCCGCGTCATGCGCACCGCCAAGCGGATGGGGATCGCCACCGTCGCGGTCTATTCGGATGCCGATGCGCGCAGTCCCCATGTGCTGATGGCGGACGAGGCGGTGCGGTTGGGGCCGGCACCCGCCGCCGAAAGCTATCTCAAGGCCGAGCTGATCCTGCTCGCCGCGCGCGAGACCGGCGCCGATTGCATCCATCCCGGCTACGGCTTCCTGTCGGAGCGCGAGAGCTTCGCGCGCGCCTGTGCCGAGGCGGGGATCGCCTTCGTCGGGCCACCGCCCAATGCGATCGCGGCGATGGGCGACAAGATCGAATCGAAGAAGCTCGCCAAGGCGGCGGGGGTCAACGTCGTCCCCGGCTTCCTCGGCGAGATCGCCGATACCGACGAGGCGGTGCGCATCGCCTCCGACATCGGCTATCCGGTGATGATGAAGGCCTCGGCCGGCGGCGGCGGCAAGGGCATGCGGCTGGCGTATAGCGAGCAGGACGTGCGCGAAGGCTTCGAGGCGACCAAGCGCGAAGGGCTGGCGAGCTTCGGCGACGATCGCGTCTTCATCGAGAAGTTCATCGAATCGCCACGCCACATCGAGATCCAGGTGCTCGGCGATCAGCACGGCACTATCCTCTACCTCAACGAGCGCGAATGCTCGATCCAGCGCCGCCACCAGAAGGTGGTCGAGGAGGCGCCCTCGCCCTTCGTCACGCCGGCGATGCGCAAGGCGATGGGCGAGCAGGCGGTCGCGCTCGCCCGCGCGGTCGGCTATTACAGCGCCGGCACGGTCGAGCTGATCGTCTCGGGCGCGGACACCACCGGCCAGGGCTTCTACTTCCTCGAGATGAACACGCGGCTGCAGGTCGAGCATCCGGTGACCGAGGAGATCACCGGGCTCGACCTCGTCGAACAGATGATCCGCGTCGCCGCCGGCGAGCCGCTGACCATCACGCAGGATGAGGTCGGCATCACCGGCTGGTCGATCGAGAATCGCGTCTATGCCGAGGACCCGTATCGCGGCTTCCTGCCGAGCATCGGGCGGCTGGTACGCTACAATCCGCCCCAGCCCGGCGAGGAGCAGGACGCACGCATCCGCGTCGACGATGGCGTCGTCGAGGGCGGCGAGGTCAGCATGTTCTACGATCCGATGATCGCCAAGCTGATCACCTGGGCGCCGACGCGCGAGGCGGCGATCGATGCGCAGATCGCCGCGCTCGACGCGTTCGAGATCGCGGGGCCGGGGACCAACATCGATTTCCTCTCGGCGCTGATGCAGCATCCGCGCTTCCGCTCGGGCGCGATCACCACCGGCTTCATCGCCGAGGAATATCCCGACGGCTTCCACGGCGCCCCCGCCGACGGCGAGCTTACCCGCACGCTCGCCGCGGTCGCCGCCTTCGCCGCGACCGCGCAGGCGGATCGCGCGCGGCGGATCGACGGCCAGCTCGGCCGCCGCCTGCCGCCGCCCGCGGCCTGGACGGTGCGGATCGACGGCACGGACCATGACGTCACGGTGTCGACCGACGGCATCGGCGTCGACGGCGAGCCGCTCGACATCGCGCTCGAATATACGCCGGGCGACCGGATGGTCGAGGCGGAGATCGGCGAGGACGTGCATCTCACCGTCCGCATCGCGCCGGTGCGCAGCGGCTTCCGCCTGACGACGCGCGGCGCCAGCCATGTCGCGCGGGTGTTGCCCGCGCATGCCGCGCCCTATGCGCGGCATCTGATCGAGAAGGTGCCGCCCGACCTGTCGCGCTTCCTGATCGCGCCGATGCCGGGGCTGCTCGTCCGGCTCGACGTCGGTGCCGGCGACGCGGTCGAGGCGGGGCAAGCACTCGCGGTGGTCGAGGCGATGAAGATGGAGAACATCCTGCGCGCCGAAAAATCGGGCCGGGTGAAGAGCGTGTCCGCCGCGACTGGCGACAGCCTCGCGGTCGATCAGGTGATCCTGGAGATGGAGTGAACGGCAGGCGCAAGCGGAGGCGCCGACTTCCCCCCCCCTCAGATCCGCCGCGCTTCCTCTTCCAGCATCACCGGCACGCCGTCGCGGATCGGATAGGCGAGCCCCGCCGCCTCCGACACCAGTTCCTGCGCGGCCGCGTCGTAGCGCAGCGGCTGGCGGGTCACCGGGCAGACCAAACGTTCGAGCAGCCAGGGATCGATCGACGCGGTCATTGCAGCGTCACCCGGTCCTCGCCGTCGTGGCGGCCGAAGAATTGCATCAGCTGGATGATCAGCTCGGCGCGCGTCTCGATGTCGGGCGCTTCGAGCAGCGCCTGTTTGGCGGCGGTATCGAACGGCGCGATCTGGGCGATGCCGTTGACCAGACTCTCGTCGTCGAGCCGGCCGACCGCCTCCCAATCGACGCTATAGCCCTGCGCGTCGGCGAAGCGGCGCGATTCGAGCTCGAGCGACGACCGCCGTCCCAGCGAGAGCGTGTCGTCCTCGACCGCGGGCAGCAGCTCCGCCTCGACCTGACGGAACGGCGTCGTCACGTCGAGTTCGCGCAGCACGCGGAACAGCGCGACGCCCTCCAGCACCAGATTGTAGCGGCCGTCGTCGAGCGCCTCGACCTCGGCGATCTTGCCGACGCAGCCGATGTCGTACAGCGCGTCGTGGCCGCCGGTGCCGTGCATCGGCTGGATCATGCCGATCCGCTGGTCGCGCACCATCGCGTCGCCGATCATCGCGCGATAGCGCGGTTCGAAGATGTGCAGCGGCAGATGCATCCCGGGGAACAGCAACGCCCCCGGCAGCGGGAAGATCGACAGGCGCCCGAGGACGGTCGGCGAGGTCATCCGAACAGGATCGCGGACAGGCGGCGGCGCTGCGCCGAGACCCAGGGGTCCTCCAGCCCGACGACCTCGAACAGCTTGAGCAATTGCTGGCGGGCTGCACCTTCGTTCCAGCCGCGGTCGGCGGCGACGATATGGAGCAGATTGTCCGCCGCGGCATCGCGGTCGCCCGCCGCCATCTGGGCGTTGGCGAGCGCGAAGCGGCGTTCGTGATCGTCGGGGTTGGCCGCGACCTCGGCGGCAAGGCCGGCGAAGTCCTCGACCGGCGGCGCGCTCTGCGCCAGCGCGAGCGCCGCCTTGGCGCGGTCGATGCCGGCGTCCCTGACGTCGGCGGGCAGCGCGTCGATCGCCGCCTGCGCCTCGTCGGTCAGCCCCGCCGCGACGAGCGCGCGGATGCGGCCCGACAGCACGGCGGGATTGTCCGGCGCCATCTCGACCAGTTGATCGAAGATCGACACGGCACGCTCGGCATCGCCGCTCGCCAGCACCTCCTCGCCCATCGCGATCAGCGGTTCGATCTCGGCGGCGGCCTCGTCGCCCGGCGCGGCAATCGGCAATTGCTTGAGCAACTGGTCGAGGATCACGCGCAATGCCGATTCGGTGCGCGCGCTGGTCAGATCGGCGACGAGCTGGCCCTGGAACATCGCATAGACGGTCGGGATCGACTTGATCTGGAATTGCGCGGCGATGAACTGGTTCTTGTCGGTATCGATCTTGGCGAGCACCACGCCCTTGTCGGCATAGGCGGCGGCGACCTTTTCCAGCGTCGGCCCCAGCGCCTTGCACGGCCCACACCATTCCGCCCAGAAATCGATGATGACGAGGGAGGTCATCGACGGTTCGACGACGTCGCGGCGGAAATCCTCGATCGCCTGCTTTTCCGCGGGCGCCATTCCTAGCGTGGCCAAGTCATGCTCCTTCGTATTCGGTAGCCGCCCATGTGGGGCAGCGGCGCGCCCGCGCCAAGGTGTTAAGCGACCTCTACCCGAACGCGCCCGCGGTTACACCCGTGCGACCACCGGACCGCTCCACGCCATCGGCTGGACCGGTTTGCTTGCGGTCGCGCAGATCAAAGCCCGCTTCCATTTGTTACATTCACGAAAACCTGATTTCATCACAGAATCCGGTGGAGGCCGACACTATTTGTCCGTGCCGACAATAGAAAAAGAATCCCAGTCTTCAGGTCGTTTGCAATGGAGTCCTCCTCCGGTCGCGGTCGGCATCTTATCCGTCGTCTATAATGATACGTGATGCGATGCGTGAAGGGATCAGACGATGATCATCAGCAACAGTGCAACGACGACGCCGGTGCAATCCGGCGTGGCTTCGAAGCCGAACAGCACTTCCCCCACCGATACGATCAGGACCCCGGTGGCCGATGCCAAACCCGGTACGCCGGGGATCAAGCGCCTCTCGGGCGACGCCGCAGCCGTGGTGCTGACCGAACAGGGTAAGGACAAAGCCAGTCCGGCTCCCGCAAAGGCGCCGCCGCCCCCGCCGAAGCTCGATCTGCACGGTCAGGATCTGCGCACGGCCGATCTGACCAAGCTCGATCTGCGCGGCGCCGATCTGACCGGTGCAGACCTCACCGGCAAGGATTTGTCGGGCATCGATCTCAGTGGCGCGACGCTGACCGGCGCGAAATTCGACGGCGCCACGTTCAGCCACACCAATCTCCACGGCGTTACCGCCACCGGCGCCAGCTTCACCAAGGCGAGCTTCGACGAGACCGATCTCGATAACGGCAATTTCACCGAAGCGAAGTTCACCGGCGCGACGTTCGGTGCGAACTTCCAGCTCCCGCCGACCAAGGAAACAACCTTCGACAAATGTTATATCGTCAAGGGTGTCAACCTGACGAAAGCAGACTTTTCGAACGTGATTTTTCAGAAATCGATCTTCGTCAAACAGTTCGTCGCAGATGAGGCGTCATTCAACAATATACAAATGAGCTATCTTTCCAACTTCACGTTCTCGGATGGGAGTGTCAAGCAAGCAACCTTTCAAGGCTTTACCGGAGGCGTCAACGTCTGCGGCACCGATGCGTCAAGGGCAGATTTTAGCCATATAAGCGGCGGACATGTGTCTTTCGGTGGTGCGAAGATAGATGGTGCAACCTCCCATGACAGTGACACCGAGCTCAACTTTTCCCGAATGGACATCCGGCATGCCGACCTGTCCACGAAAAATAACAGTCTGAAAAATTCGATTTTTGAAGAGTGCGATATGCGCGGCATGGATTTCTCGGGATATAACTTTTCGGGTGCCCACTTCGTTAGCTATGGATCGAAGTCCGAGGGGTGTTACGGTGCCAAAACGTCGATCGATACCGGTGATCTGGTCACCGGCACCAACTTTCATGGTGCTAACTTCACCCATACGTATTTCCAATGCATGCAGATGGCAAAGGCATTGTTTGATGATGGGGGCCTTCGTGGCGCCATCGTATCAAACCTCTTGAGCACCGTCGTGCATGTCACCGACAATAATTACGACATAAACACGTTATTTCGCAATATCTGGCCTGAGCACAAGGCCATGCTTGCAAAGTTGGGGAGGTAGTTCAACCAGCAAGGAGGAACGACATGAAAATGTTGAGAAAGGCGATGCTGCTGGCTTTGGCGGCGCTGGCGGCAATTTGTACACCGACGATGGCAAGCTGTCAGGGTCATTACCAGAACGGCATCTGGCAACTCTCCAATACGAGCATAACCGGAACGTTCATAAATGGTACGACACGTAGCGATGTGACGTTCTCCAATATCCACTGGACTGGTCGCTACGGCACCGCCAACAGCGATGGAACGATCACAAATCGAATCCAGGGCGCCGTAGCGCCGGGCAAGTCCATTCCGAGCTATCACCGGATGGGCGATCTGGATATTGGCGAGCGCTATACCGAATTGTCGTTTTATGCCAATTTCACACGACAAGACGGCACAACCGGAAATTGTTACTTCTGGTATGCCTATAATATCGAGACCGAAACCCGATACGGTAATGCCAATTCCCCGGGAGGAAGCGACAAGCAACGCCTTCCCGTTTGTGAGTTAACTTTCAACTCATATTACGATATTACCTGGAAAATCACTGACCCACGCGGCTGATTGTCGGCCAACCCGGCGGCTCGCCGTAAAGTGCCGCCGGGTTTACACCCGCTCGACCGAATTCACCGCATCCGCCGCGCGGAGCGCCGCGATCAGCCGCATCAACTGATGGATGTCGTGGACCTCGACGTCGATGACGTTGGTGTGAAACATCGAATCGCGCGTATCGAGACGCAGCGCGATGATGTTCGCCCGATGCGCACCGATGATCGTCGAGACGATGCCGAGCGCGCCGGGCTCGTTCTTCACCTGCACCGCGATCCGCGCCACCGCGCCGTCGCTCTTGTCGCCCCAGTCGACATCGACCCAGTCGGTCTCGTCCGTCCCGCGCTCGGCGAGTTCGGCGAGCACCGGACAGTCGATCGCATGGACCTCGATCCCCGCATCGGGGCGGCGCAGCCCGACGATCCGGTCGCCCGGCACCGGATGGCAGCATTCGGCGAGGTCGAAGGCGACGCCAGGGGTCAGCCCCTTGATCGAAATGGCGGTCGATTGCGGCGCCAGCAATCCGACGTCGGCGCCCGCCGAGCCCGGCATCAGCGCCTCCATTACCGCATGGTCGGAGATCGTCCGCCGCGCGATCGCGGTCATCAGCGCCGCCTCATCACCGAGGTTGAGCCGCGAAAGCGCATGGTCGAGCGCGTCGCCGCCGAGCTGCGCGGGCAGGCGGCGGACGATGTCGTCGTACAGCTTGCGGCCCAATGCGATCAGCTCGTCGCGCTCGCGGTTGCGCAGATGGCGGCGGATGCCGGCCAGCGCCTTGCCGGTGATCGCGAAATTGAGCCAGCCCGGCTGCGGCACCTGCCCCTTGGAGCGCAGCACCTGCACCTGGTCGCCATTCTCGATCACCGTCGACAGCGGCACGACGCGGCCGTTGATCTTGGCGCCGACCGCCTGGTCGCCGAGATCGGTATGGACCGCATAGGCAAAATCGATCGGCGTCGCGCCCTTGGGCAACTGGATCAACTCGCCCTTCGGCGTGAAGGCGAAGATGCGATCCTGATACATCGCCATGCGGGTATGTTCGAGCAGCTCCTCGGGGCTGCCGGCGGTGTCGAGGATCTCGACGAGGTCGGCGATCCAGCTGTGCTGGCTGTCGGCGCGGACCTTCTTTTCCTTATACGCCCAATGCGCGGCGAGGCCGAATTCGGCCTCGGCATGCATGTCGGCGGTGCGGATCTGGATCTCGATACGCGCATTGTCGGCATGGATCACGCTGGTGTGCAGCGAGCGATAGCCGTTGCGCTTGGGCGTCGAGATATAATCCTTGAACCGCCCCGGCACCATCGGCCAGCGGCGATGGATGATGCCGAGCGTGCGGTAGCAATCCTCGACCGTCGGCACGATCGCGCGGAACGCCATCACGTCGGACAATTGCTCGAAGCTGATGTGGCGCTCGCTCATCTTGCGCCAGATCGAATAGGGGTGTTTCTCGCGCCCGGTCACCTCGGCCTCGACGCCGGCGCGGCCGAGCAGCAGTTTCAGGCCCGAGGCGATCTTGGCGATCCGGTCGCCGCCGCCGGTTTTGAGCTGCTCCAGCCGCTTGCTGATCGACTCATAGGCTTCCGGCTCGAGCTGTTCGAAGGCGAGCGTCTGCATCTCCTTCATGAACTCGTACATCCCGATCCGCTCGGCGAGCGGCGCGTAGATGTCCATCGTCTCCTTCGCGATCCGCCGCCGCTTCTCGGGCTTGGCGATGTGATGGAGCGTGCGCATGTTGTGCAGCCGGTCGGCGAGCTTGACCAGCAGCACGCGAATGTCGTCCGACATGGCGAGCAGGAACTTGCGCAGATTCTCCGCGGCGCGCTCGTTCTCGGTCTGCGCCTCGATCTTGCTCAGCTTGGTGACGCCGTCGACCAGCCGCGCGACGTTGCCGCCGAACAGCCGGGTGATCTCCTCGGGCGTCGCGACGGTATCCTCGATCGTGTCGTGGAGGATCGCGGTGGCGATCGTCTCGTCGTCGAGCCTCAGGTCGGTGAGGATGCCCGCCACCTCGATCGGATGGCTGAAATAGGGATCGCCGCTCGCCCGCTTCTGCGAGCCATGCGCCTGCATCGAAAAGACATAGGCGCGATTGAGCAGCGCCTCGTCCGCCTCCGGGTCATAGTCGAGCACGCGGTCGACCAGTTCATATTGCCGTAGCACGCGCACCACATGGGGTAGGGTCGTACCGCTTTGCAACATATTGTTGCGACCTTGCGGCCGAATTCGACAGGAGCCGGCCTGCGCGGACGACGCGCACGCCGGCGTCGCGATCCGCGCCGATATCGGCTAGATAGCCGGTCTGGGAGAGGATCATGATGGCGATACCGGCTCAGCCGCCCAAATTGCGCGAGACGCTGCGCGGATGCAGCCTGCCCGCGGCGCTGGAGGCGATGGGGGAACGCTGGTCGTTCCTGATCCTGCGCGCCGCATTCAACGGCCTGCATCATTTCGAGGCGTTCCAGGCGGAGCTCGGCATCGCCCGCAACATCCTGTCGAACCGGCTTGCGCGGCTGGTCGATCACGGCATCCTGCAGCGCGAGCCGCTGCCCAAGGACCGCCGCAAGATCCGCTATACGCTGACCGAAAAGGGCCATGCGCTGCTGCCGACGATGGTCGCGCTGCGGCAATGGGGCGAGCGGTGGGAGCTCGGCGAGCCCGCCTTTCCGGTGCTCGTCGACACGCGCGACCGGCGGCCGATCGCGCCGGTGGCGGTCCATGCGGAGGACGGCCGGGTGCTCGGCCAGGGCGATCTGATCTGGGCGTTGCCCGAAGAGGTGCGGGCGGCGGCGGCGGAATGACGACGGCTTGTTCCCGCCCGCGCGCTGGCGTAGCGGCAGGCGTATGAAACGCCTCGCTATCTATTGCGGCTCGGCCACGCCGTCCGACCCCGTCTACATCGACTCCGCGCGCGCGATCGGCCGGACGCTCGCCGAGCGCGGCATCGGCGTCGTCTATGGCGGCGGCCGGCTCGGGCTGATGGGCGCGGTCGCCGATGGCGCGCTGGCGGCGGGCGGCGAGGTGATCGGCGTGATCCCGCAGGCGCTGGTCGATGCCGAGGTCGCGCATCGCGGCCTCACCGAGCTGCACGTCGTCGCCGGCATGCATGCGCGCAAGGCGGCGTTCACCGATCTCGCCGATGGCTTCGTCACCATCCCCGGCGGCACCGGCACGATGGACGAATTGTGGGAGGCTTTGAGCTGGGCGCAGCTCGGCTATCACGCCGATCCGGTCGGATTGCTCAACGTCGCGGGCTATTACGATCACCTGATCGCCTTCTGGGAGAAGTCGGCGGAGGTCGGGTTCCTGCGGCCGCAACATCGCGATCTGCTGATCGTCGACGACACGCTCGACGGCCTGCTGACCAAGATGGCCGCGCACGTGCCGACGCAGCCGATCGTGCGGATGAAGACATCTGACCTCTAGCGCCGGTCCGACGCGCGACGCGATCGTCGCCACCGCGCACGAATCGATCGCGCGCGGCTCGAAGAGCTTCGCCGCGGCGAGCCTGTTGTTCGACCGCGCGACGCGCGAGCGCGCGTGGCTGCTCTACGCCTGGTGCCGCGCCTGCGACGATATCGCCGACGGGCAGGATCACGGCCATACCATGTCGGTGGTCGAGGACGCACCCGAGCGGGTCGCGGCGATGGCGGCGCTGACCGACGCGGCGCTGGCCGGGCAGGTGATCGGCGTGCCGGCGTTCGACGCGCTGCGCATCGTCGCCGCCGAGACGCGGCTGCCGGCGCGGTTCGCGCACGATCTGATCGAGGGATTCCGGCTCGACGGCGCGGGGTGGCGGCCGAAGACCGAGGATGACCTGCTGACCTATTGCTATCATGTCGCCGGTGTCGTCGGCTGCATGATGGCGGTGATCATGGGGGTGGCACCCGACGACGAGCCGGTACTCGACCGCGCCTGCGACCTCGGGCTGGCGTTCCAGCTCGCCAATATCGCGCGCGATCTCGACGAGGATGCGCAGGCGGGGCGCTGTTATCTGCCAACCGACTGGCTCGACGAGATGGGCATTCCGCCCGGTGCCGTGATGGCGACCGAGCACCGGCCGGCGCTGGCGATCCTCGCGCGGCGGCTGACCGACCACGCCGCGCAGTTCGAGGCGAGCGCGCGAATGGGGACGCGGGCGCTGTCGTTCCGTTCGGCCTGGGCGGTGCTGGCAGCGGCGCAGATCTACGGCGCGATCGGTCGCAAGGTCGCGATGCGTGGCGAGCGCGCGTGGGATGCGCGGGTGACGACGTCGAAGGGGGATAAGCTGCGCTTCATCGCGCGTGCGGCGAAGGAAGCGCGGGGGCGGACGACGCTGGTCAACATGCCGCGCGATCCGGGATTGTGGCGGCGGCCGATCCGATAACGTCAGACCGAAATCAGCCATCCGTGCTGAGCTTGTCGAAGCACCGGGAGTCTCACGCCCTTTGACAGGCTCAGGGCAAACGGGGTTTCGAGTCCCGGCATTACCCAGACGAGCGTTACGACCGCTTCGCCTTGCTCTCGGCCTTAGCCACCTGCGCGCCTTCGGTCCGGCACGCCGCGCCGATCATCGGATAGGGCACGTCGGTGTTGCGCGCGAGCTGGTCGGGCAGCGCCGCACGGCATTGCGCCATCGAGCTATAATGCGTCGGCACGATCCGCGCCTCGGTGCACTGGACGTTGCCGTCCGCGCAGCCCATGATCGCCATGACGTAGAACAACGGTTCCATGATCGCCTCGCTTCCACGGGGTAAAATCCGTGGCGGGCGCATTATGTTCCGCCCGGTCGCTTTCGCGTGGAGGGCCGAGCACTTACATGAGGCGCAATGCCTCCCGTCGATCCGACCAGCCACACCCGCGCCGATCAGCCCCTGTTGCCGACGCTGCGCCGCTTCCTGCCCTATCTTTGGCCCGCGGGTCAGGCGGGGCTGAAGGCGCGGATCGTCGGGGCGATGACGCTCGTCGTGATGAGCAAGATCGTCCAGGTGTTCGGCGCCGCCTATACGCTCAAATATGCGGTCGACCGGATGGCGATCGGCGACCGCGGCGTCGCGACGATCGTGATCCTGCTGGTGGTCGGCTATGCCGCCTCGCGCTTCGCGACGACGTTGTTCGACAACCTTCGCAACGCGGTGTTCGAGCGCGTCGGGCAGGATGCGACGCGGCGACTGGCGGCGAACGTCTTCCGCCACCTCCACGGCCTGTCGCTGCGCTTCCACCTCGAACGACGCACCGGCGCGGTCACCAAGGTGGTCGAGCGCGGCACCAAGAGCATCGACACGATGCTCTATTTCCTGCTGTTCAACATCGCGCCGACGGTGCTCGAGCTGGCGATGGTGCTCGGCATCTTCTGGCACAGTTTCGGCTGGCCGTTAGTCGCCGCGACGGTGGCGATGGTCGCGATCTATATCCTGTTCACGCAGCGGGTGACCGACTGGCGCAACGCGCTGCGTGCGCAGATGAACGACCTCGATACCGGCGCGGTCGCGCATGCGGTCGATTCGCTGCTCAACTTCGAAACGGTCAAATATTTCGGCGCCGAGGAGCGCGAGGCACGGCGCTATGATTCGGCGATCTCGGCCTATGCGGCGGCGGCGACCAAGTCGGAGAACAGCCTCGCCTGGCTCAACGTCGGGCAGGCGCTGATCACCAACCTGATGCTCGGCGCCGGCATGGCCTATGTCGCCTGGGGCTGGAGCCGCGGCAGCTTCTCGGCGGGCGACGTCGTGTTCGTCTCGACCTTGCTGTCGCAGCTGTTCCGGCCGCTCGACCTGCTCGGCATGGTCTATCGCACGATCCGCCAGGGGGTGATCGACATGGCGAGCATGTTCGCGCTGATCGACACGCCCGCCGAGGTGGTCGACGCCCCCGGTGCGAAACCGCTGGCCATCGCCAAGGGTCATGTCCGCTTCGAGGGCGTGCGCTTCGGCTACGACCCCGGTCGCGAGATCCTGAAAGGGCTCGACCTCGACGTGCCGGCAGGCAGCACGCTGGCGGTGGTCGGGCCGTCGGGCGCGGGGAAGTCGACGCTGGCGCGGCTGATGTACCGTTTCTACGACGTCGCCGAGGGCCGGATCACGATCGACGGCCAGGATATCCGCGATGTCCAGCAGGCGAGCCTGCGCGCCGCGGTCGGCATCGTGCCGCAGGACACCGTGCTGTTCAACGACACGATCGGCTACAACATCGCCTACGGCCGCGAGGGCGCGGGCCGTGCCGCGGTCGAGGCGGCGGCGGCGGGCGCGGCGATCGCCGGCTTCATCGAGCGCCAGCCCGAAGGCTATGACGCGCGTGTCGGCGAGCGCGGGCTCAAATTGTCGGGCGGCGAGAAGCAGCGCGTCGCGATCGCGCGCACCTTGCTCAAGAACCCGCCGATCCTGATCCTCGACGAGGCGACGAGCGCGCTCGACAGCCGCACCGAGGCGGAGATCCTCGACACGCTGGAAGCGATCGAGCGCGGCCGCACGACGATCGTCATCGCGCACCGCCTGTCGACGGTGATCCACGCCGACCAGATCGTCGTGCTCGACGGCGGCCATGTCGCCGAGCGCGGCACGCATGCCGAACTGCTGCGGCTGGGCGGCGTCTATGCCGAAATGTGGGCGCGTCAGGCGCAGGAGCAGGACGAGGACGTGCCGGGCGCCAGCGAGGGCGCGCTCGCGGCGGAATGAGGCGGGCGCGGGTCGACGCTGGCGGCCCCCGCGCCTACATGGCGCGGTGATGATCCCCGATCCCCTGCCCACCCTGTCGCGCGTCTTCGGCTTTCCTGCGTTCCGTGGTGTGCAGGAGGATGTCGTCACCCGCGTGCTGGCGGGGCAGCGGACGCTCGGCGTGATGCCGACGGGTGCGGGCAAGTCGCTCTGCTACCAATTGCCGTCGGTGATGATGGAGGGGACGTGCGTCGTCGTCTCGCCGCTGATCGCGCTGATGCACGACCAGCTCCGCGCCGCCGAGGCGGTGGGGATCCGCGCCGCGACGCTGACCAGCGCCGACCAGAATCGCGCCGAGTCGATCGCACGCTTCCGCGCCGGCGAGCTCGACCTGCTCTATATCGCGCCCGAGCGCGCCTCGACCGGCCATTTCCGCGAATTGCTGGCGAGCGCGAAGCTCAGCCTGTTCGCGATCGACGAGGCGCATTGCGTCAGCGAATGGGGCCACGACTTCCGCCCCGATTACCGGTTGCTCGCGCCGCTGATGGATGCCTTTCCGGAGGTGCCGCGGCTGGCGCTGACCGCCACCGCCGATGCGCATACCCGCAGCGACATCCTGCAACAGCTCGGCATTCCGGCGGACGGGCTGATCGTCTCGGGGTTCGACCGGCCCAATATCCGCTATGCGATCACCCCCAAGGCGAACACCACCAAGCAGATCGCCGACGTCATCGCCGCCACCCCCGGCCCCGGCATCGTCTATGCGCAGACCCGCGCCGCGACCGAGAAGCTCGCCGAGGCCCTGGGCCGCACCGGGCGGCCGACGCGCGCCTATCATGCCGGGCTCGACGCGCATATCCGCCAGAAGAACCAGGCGGATTTCGTCGCCTCCGAAGACATGGTGATCTGCGCGACGGTCGCCTTCGGCATGGGGATCGACAAGCCCGATGTCCGCTTCGTCGCGCATGCCGGCCTGCCCAAGTCGATCGAGGCCTATTATCAGGAGACCGGCCGCGCCGGCCGCGACGGCGATCCGGCGGTGGCGCATCTGTTCTGGGGCGCCGAGGATTTCGCCCGCGCCCGCCAGCGGATCGGCGAGGTCGAGCCCGAACGGCAGGCGGGCGAGCGCACCCGGCTGGCGGCGCTCGGCGCGCTGGTCGAGACCGCGGGTTGCCGCCGCCGCATCCTGCTCAAGCATTTCGGCGAGGACCGGCAGGAGGATTGCGGCAATTGCGACAATTGCCTCGGGTCGCCCGATGCGGTCGACGCGACGCAGACCGCGATGAAATTCCTCTCTGCGGTGTTCCGCACCGGTCAGATGTTCGGCGTCGGCTATGTCGAACAGGTGCTGCTCGGCCAGTCGACCGAGCGCAGCGTCGATCGCGGGCATGAATCGCTGTCGGTCTGGGGCATCGTCGACGGCGAGGAGGCGGCGCTGATCAAGCCGGTGGCGCGCGCGCTGCTGCTCCGCGATGCGCTGCGCACCAATGCGCATGGCGGGCTGGAATTCGGTCCCGGCGCGCGGCCGATCCTCAAGGAGGGGCAGCAGGTGATGCTGGTGGTGCCGCCCAAGCGCGCCCGCGGTGGCCGCAAGCGCGATGCCGGCGTCGCGGCCAATCCGGCGGACAATCCGCTGTTCGAGGCGCTGCGGACCTGCCGCCGCGATCTCGCCAAGGAGGCGGGGGTGCCGCCCTATGTGATCTTCCACGATTCGGTGCTGCGCGAAATGGCGGCGCAGCGGCCGGGCAGCCGCGCCGAGCTGATGCATCTGTCGGGCATCGGCGCGCGCAAGCTGGAGGCTTATGGCGACGCCTTCCTCGACGTGATCCGGTCGCACGGCTGATCTGTCGTCGGTTAAGAAACCCGGTACAAAAGGCGTGGAAACGCGACCAAAATAGCTGACGTATCTCGACCGATCGCGTAATGGGACCGGATGGCCGACATTCGCAGCATCAACGACCGGATCAGCGTCGCTCCGCAGATCGCTCCCGAGGATATCGCGGCGATCAAGGCGGCGGGTTTCGTCGCGATCGTCAACAACCGTCCGGACGACGAGGACAGCGGCCAGCCGAGCGGCGACACGATCCGCGCCGCGGCGGAGGCGGCGGGCCTCGCCTATAGCGCGATCCCCGTGACGCATGCCGGCTTCTCGCACCCGCAGATCGACGCGATGGCGGCGGCGCTGACCGCAGCGGACGGGCCGGTGCTCGCTTATTGCCGGTCGGGGACGCGGAGCTGCAACCTCTGGGCGCTCGCCGCGGCCAAGGCGGGGCGCGATCCCGAGCTGCTCGTCGCGCAGGCGCGCGGCGCGGGCTACGACCTTGCCGGTATGAAGCCGACGCTGGACGCGCTCGCCGGCGGCGCGTGACGGACGTGACCGATCGGGAGATCTGGATCGCGGTCGGCGCGGCCTTGGTCGCGATAGCGGTGACGCTCAGCGTCGTGCTGGCCTCGCGCGGTCGCCGCAAGCCGCGGATCGCCAGCCCCGAGGAAGCGGCGGAGGCGGCCGAACGCGCGCTGTCGGGTTTCGACACGCAGGGTGCGGTGGTCGGCGCCGATGGCGGCGGCGCGCTGGCGGTCGATCGCGGCGGGCGCGTCGCGGTGATGACGCGCGACGGCGCCCGGATCGCGGTACGCGAGGTGCCATGGGGGGCGCTGCGCTCGACCGCGGAGGGCATTTTGATCGACACCGGCGAGCGGAAACTGGGCGCGGTGCTGGTCGCGGGCGTGGATGCGCTCGACGTGCGGCGGCTGGCGCCGGCCGATCTCAAGCGGCTCGTGCCGCATCTGGGGCGGTAGACCTTTCAGGTCCTCCCCCGCCAGGGGGAGGGGAACCAGCGAAGCTGGTGGAGGGGGAGGACAGGGTGGAGCTCTGTCAAGGACTCCCACCCTTTCCTCCCCCTCCGTCACGCCTTCGGCGTGCCACCTCCCCCTTGCGGGGGAGGAATTGAGTTACGCCGCCTCGGTCTCGAGCGCCGGGTAATCGATGTAGCCTTCCGGCCCCTTCGAATACCAGGTCGCCTGATCGTCCTTGGCGAGCGGTGCACCCTGACGCAGGCGTTCGACGAGATCGGGGTTGGCGATGAACTTGCGGCCGAAGGCGATGCCGTCCGCCACCCCCGAGTCGAGATCGGCCTGCGCGCCCTCCGGCGTATAATCCTGGTTGAGGATCAGCGGCCGCTTGAACACCTCGCGGATCTGCGGGCTGAGCTTGGGCACGTCGGTGCTGCCGAAGGTGCCGTCGGGCGCCTGTTCGCGCAGCTCGAGGAAGCCGATGCCGAGCGCGTCGAGCGCCGCCGCGGCGGGGACGAAGACGCTGGCGGGATCGCTGTCGTCGGCGCCCTGCGTCTCGCCGTTGGGCGACAGGCGGATCGAGGTGCGGCCGGCGCCGATCGCGTCGATCACCCGCTCGACCACCTCGCGCATGAAGCGGATGCGGTTTTCCGGGCTGCCGCCGTATTCGTCGTCGCGCAAATTGGTGTTGTCGCGCAGGAACTGGTCGACCAGATAGCCATTCGCGCCATGGATCTGGACGCCGTCGAAGCCGGCACGCAGCGCATTGGTCGCGGCATCGGCATATTCGTCCTGCGCCCGGCGGATGTCGTCGAGCGTCGCCGCCTGCGCCTCGGCATAGGGGTTTTCGGGCTTGTGATAGGGCGCGCGCGTCGCCGAGGACGACAGCGGCGTCATGCCGATCACGTCCGGGCGGGCGAGCCGGCCCATATGCCAGATCTGCGCGACGATCTTGCCGCCGGCCTCGTGCACCGCGGCGGTGACCGGCTTCCACGCCTCGACCTGCGCGTCGGTCCACAGGCCCGGCGCGTTCGGCCAGCCCAGGCCCTGACGGCTGACGCCGGTGCCCTCGGTGATGATGAGGCCGGCGCCGGCGCGCTGGCGATAGTAATCGACCATGATGTCGGTCGGCACGTGATCGTCGGTCGACCGGCCGCGGGTGAGCGGCGCCATGAGGACGCGGTTGGCGGCGTGGATATCGCCCAGCTGAATGGACTCGAAAAGGCTCGGCATAGATGCTCCCAAATGGCCTGACGGACGGGAGATAGGGCGCTACAGGGCGGCATGCATCAGGCGAGGCCCAGAAGAAAAACTGTCGCGGCGGCAACCTGGCAGGCGCCGGGCGCCGCGTTCGCCGCGCTGGTCGTCGCCAATGTCGCGCTCGCCTTCGGGCCGTGGTTCGTCCGGCTCGCCGATGTCGGCCCGGTCGCCGCCGGCTTCTGGCGGATCGCGCTCGCCATCCCCTTCCTTGCCGGGCTCGCGCTGGCGAGCGGCGGCCGGCCGGCTCGGCTGGGCGCCGGCCTGTGGGTCATGCTGGCGATCGGCGGCGTCGCCTTCGCCGCCGACCTCGCCAGCTGGCATCTCGGCATCGTCCGCACGACGATGGCCAATGCGACGCTGTTCGGCAATTCGGCGATCCTGATCTACCCGCTCTACGGCTTCCTCGTTGCCAGGGCGTGGCCGACGCGGACGCAGGGGATCGCGCTGCTGCTCGCCGCGATCGGCGCGGGGCTGCTGATGGGGCGCTCCTACCAGCTCGATTCGCGCAACCTCGCCGGCGACCTGCTCTGCATCCTCGCCGGCATTCTCTATACGCTCTATATCGTGCTGATGGCGCGGGTCCGGCTGGCGATGCGGCCGCTGCCGGCACTGGCGCTGGCCAGTGCGGCGACCGCGCTGCCGATGCTCGCCTTCGCGCTGCTGCTGCGCGAGACCGTGATGCCACAGCATTGGTCGCCGCTCGTCGGCCTCGCCTTGGTCAGCCAGGTGATCGGCCAGGGCTGCATGATCTTCGCGCTCGGCCGCCTGTCGCCGCTGGTGATCGGCATCGGGCTGCTGATCCAGCCGGTGGTGGCGGGTGCGATCGGCTGGGTCGAATATGGCGAGCGATTGCGGGGACCAGATTGGGTCGGGGTCGCGTTGGTCGCGCTGGCGTTGGTGCTGGTGCGCCGCGCCGAGGTTGCACCGTCGCGCCGGCGGGCGCAGGAGGCAGCCGTGCAGGAGATGGAAGCATGACGCAGGACCTGACGCTCGACGAGATCCGCGAGACGCTCGCGGAAGGCATCGCCGCCAATGCCGCGTTCGACGGCTGGGGCGACGCCGCGCGCGACATGGCGGCCGATGGCGCCGGGATCGACCGCGACGTCGCGCGGCTCGCCTTCTCGGGCGGCGCCATCGAAATGATCGACGCCTGGTTCGGGGCGATCGACCGGCGGATGGCGGCGACGCTGCCGCCCGAGACACTGGCGGCGATGAAGATCCGCGCGCGGATCACCGCACTCGTCGAGGCGAGGCTGGCCATCGTCGCACCGGATCGCGAATCGCTGCGTCGCGCGCGCGCGATCCTCGCGCTGCCGCAAAACGTATCGCGCGCCGCGCAGTTCGGCTGGCGCAGCGTCGACGTGATGTGGCGGATGGCGGGCGACACCGCGACCGACTACAATCACTATACCAAGCGGACGATCCTGCTCGGCGTCTATGCCGCGACGATGACCGTCTTCCTCGACGACGACAGCGAGGGCCATGCCGACACGCGCGCCTTCCTGGCGCGGCGGATCGACGGGATCATGCGCTTCGAGAAGACCAAGGCGGCGTTCACCAAACGCTACGAGCATCGGCCGAGCCTGTCGCGGTTCGTCGGCCGGCTGCGCTATCCGGCGGTGTGAATCCACTCTCCCGACCATTTTGCGGGTGATACTGTCTATAAAGCCGCCATGAGGTTCGATCGATTTTCGCGCGAGACGGAGCAAATGAGGAACGCGGCGCACTTGCCGGAAGGGCGATCTGCGACCGGCAGGACCGGCCTCCGCCCCGATCGACATTTCCCATTCGCACCGCTTTACTCCCCCGTGGGTAAATGATAATCAGTTGCATCATGGATATGTCGCGTACCGTCGTTCCTGCTCTCGACCTCGTGTCGCTCCCGCGTCGCCAGCGTGCGACCGTGGCGGCGATCGACTGGACCCGCCTCGCGGTGCCCGAGGCGCGGCGGTTGCGCGAACTCGGCTTCGATGAGGGCGTCGCGGTCGAGGTGCTGCATCGCGCCTCGCTCGGCAGCGGCCCGATCGCCTGCCGGATCGGCCGGATGACCGTCGCGCTGCGTCGCGCCGTCGCCGGCGCGGTGCATGTGGCTCCCGCCACCGCCGAATAACCGTGCATGCAGCCCCGCTGGTCGCGCTGGTCGGCAATCCCAATGCCGGCAAAAGCGCGCTGTTCAACGCGCTGACCGGCGCGCGGCAGAAGGTCGGCAATTATCCGGGCGTCACGGTGGAGCGCCATTCGGGCCGGCTGGTGCTCGACGACGGCCGCCCGGTCGAGCTGATCGACCTGCCCGGCGCCTATAGTCTCGAACCCTCCAGCCCCGACGAACGCGTCACCCGCGACGTCGTCACCGGCGCGAGCAGCCTCGAACGGCTGCCCGACGCGCTGGTCGTAGTGGTCGACGCCGCCAATCTCGACAACCATCTGCGCTTCACGCTCCAGCTGATCGCGCTCGGCCTGCCCGTGGTGGTCGCGCTCAACATGGTCGATCTCGCCGAGCGCGACGGGCTGACGCTCGACGCCGCGGTGCTCGAGCGCGAACTCGGCGTGCCAGTGATCCCGACCGTCGCGGTGCGCCGGCGCGGCATCGACGCGTTGCGCGGTGCGGTCGCCGATCTCGTCGGCGGCGGGGCCAAACCGCGTGCGCCCGACGTCTCGGCGGGAACGCAGGACGATATCGTCCAGCTGCAACGCCGCGCCCGCCGCATCGCCACCGCGGCCACCGTCTCGGAAACCGCGGGCCGGCGCTGGGCGCATATGCTCGACACGGTCGCGCTGCATCCGATCGTCGGGCCGCTGCTGCTCGTCACCATCCTGTTCGTGATGTTCCAGGCGGTGTTCACCTGGGCCGCGGTCCCCGCCGATGCGATCGACGCGGGCTTCGCCGCCTTGCAGGACGTGATCAAAAGCGCGATGCCGGAGGGATTCGTCCGCTCGCTGCTCACCGACGGGCTGATCGCCGGCGTCGGCGCGGTGATCGTCTTCCTGCCGCAGATCCTGATCCTGTTCCTGTTCATCCTGATCCTCGAATCGTCGGGCTATATGGTGCGCGCGGCGTTCCTGATGGACCGGCTGATGGCCACCGTTGGCCTGTCGGGGCGGGCGTTCATCCCGCTGCTGTCGAGCTTCGCCTGCGCCGTCCCCGGCATCATGGCGACGCGGGTGATCGAGGACGAGAAGGACCGGCTGACCACGATCCTGATTGCGCCGTTGATGACGTGCAGCGCACGCTGGCCGGTCTACACGCTGATCATCGGCGCGATGATTCCCAATACGCAGCTCGCGCCGTTCATCCGGTTGCAGGGCGTCGTGATGTTCGGCCTGCTCGTGACCGGTATCGCCGGCGCCTATTTCGCCGCGCTGGCGCTGCGCCGGACGGTGACCAAGGGCGCCTCGTCGGGCTTCATGATGGAGATGCCGAAATATCAGGTGCCGCTGCTACGCGACGTGGTTCTCGGGCTTTGGCAGCGCGCGGTGATCTTCCTCAAGCGCGCCGGCACGATCATCGCAGCGACCACCGTCGTGCTCTGGCTGCTGCTCAGCTTCCCCAAGCCGCCCGAGGGCAGCGGCGTCAGCCCGGTCGACTATTCGATCGGCGGCCGGATCGGTCATGGCATCGAATATGTCGTCAAGCCGATCGGCTTCAATCGCGACATCGCGCTGGCGCTGCTGCCGGCGATGGCGGCGCGCGAGGTCGCGGTGTCGGCGATCGGCACCGTCTATGCGATCGACGACAAGGACGGCGGCGGCACCGATCGCATCACCGACCAGATCCGCGGCCGCTGGACGCTGCCGACCGCGCTTGCCTTTCTGATGTGGTTCGTCTTCGCGCCGCAATGCATCTCGACGATCGCGGTGACCCGGCGCGAGACCAACGGCTGGAAATGGCCGCTGTTCATGGTTGGCTATTTGTTCGCCGCCGCCTACATCATGGCCGGGATCACATACTGGCTGGCGGTGTTCGCCGGCCTCTAGGCATTTTCGGGGCATTTCATGGCGGGTAGCGTCAACAAGGTCATTCTCGTCGGCAACCTGGGGCGCGACCCCGAAAGCCGCAGCTTCCAGAACGGCGGCAAGGTGGTCAACCTGCGCATCGCCACCTCCGAGTCCTGGAAGGACAAGAACAGCGGCGAGCGCAAGGAAAAGACCGAATGGCATTCGGTCGCGATCTTCAACGAAGGCCTCGCAAACGTCGCCGAGCGCTTCCTGCGCAAGGGCTCGAAAGTGTATATCGAGGGCGCGCTGCAGACCCGCAAATGGCAGGATCAGCAGGGTAACGACAAATATTCGACCGAGATCGTGCTGCAGGGCTTCAACAGCGTGCTGACGATGCTCGACGGTCCCGGCGGCGGCCAGGGTGGCGGCGGCGGCGGTGGTGGTCGCGGCGGCGCCGGCGGCGGTGACGACTGGGCCGGCGGCGGCGACGATTTCGGCGGCGGCTCGTCGGGCGGCGGTTATGGCGGCGGCAGCGGCGGTCGCGGCGGCAGTGCGCCTGCGGGCGGCGGCAATCGCGGTGGCGGCAGCTTCGGCCAGGGTGGAGGCTTCGCCGACGATCTCGACGACGACGTGCCGTTCTGAGCGATCCCGGCGCACCTGCGGGCCTGTCGTTGCATTGCGGCGTGCCGCCGGTCGCACCGGCGCGCGCGCCCGTCGCCCCCGGCTGGCGCGTCGACGAGGCGACGCGCACGGCGGCGATGCAGGCCTATGATCTCGAATCGCTGCGCGACAGCGCATCGCTGAAGAAGATCACCGACTTCGCCGCCGCCTTGTGCGGCACGCCGATCGCACTGGTCAGCCTGGTCGAGGAGACGCAGCAGACCTTCCTGTCGCGAACCGGCCTCGACGTGTCGGAAACGCCTCGCGAAATGTCGTTCTGCCAGCATGCGATGCTGGAGGACCGGATCATGGTGATCCCCGACGCGACGCAGGACCCGCGCTTCATCGACAATGCGCTGGTCACCGGCGATCTGCACCTGCGCTTCTACGCCGGTGCACCGCTGGTGTCCGACGACGGCATCGCGCTCGGCTCGTTGTGCGTCATCGACACCGTTCCCCGTCAGGGGCTGACCAAGCTGCAGATGCAGGGTCTGGCGACGCTCGCCGACAATGTCATGGCGCGGCTGCGCGACAGCCGTGACGCGGCGGCGTGGCGCGCGACCGACCGGGCGACCCGCCGGCAGTTGACCGACAGCGAGGACCGGTTCCGCACGCTCGCCGATACGATGCCGCAGATGGTCTGGTCGACGCTCCCCGACGGCTATCACGATTATTACAACGCGCGCTGGTATGAATTCACCGGCACGCCGCTGGGATCGACCGACGGCGAGGGCTGGAACGACGTGTTCCACCCCGAGGATCAGGCGCGCGCCTGGGAGGTGTGGAGCCATTCGCTGGCGACCGGCGAGCCCTATCAGATCGAATATCGCCTGCGCCATTTCGACGGCACCTATCGCTGGGTGCTCGGTCGCGCGCTGCCGATCCGCGACGCCGACGGCCGGATCACGCGCTGGTTCGGCACCTGTACGGACATCCACGAACAGAAACTGGCGCTGCACGAGCGTGAGGTGATCAGTCAGGAACTGTCGCACCGGATCAAGAATATCTTCTCGGTCATCTCGGGGCTGATCTCGTTCGCCGCGCGCAGCCAGCCGGGCTTCGCACCGATCGCCGCCGACCTGCGGCAGCGGATCACCGCGCTCGGCCGTGCGCACGATTTCGTCCGGCCGCACAGCCCGCAATCGCGCCCGGCGGTACAGCAGGACAGTCTGCACGGCCTGCTCGGCGAATTGTTCGAACCCTATCAGCGCGGCGACCACCCGCCGATCACGGTGACCGGCGACGAGATCGCGATCGACGACCGGTCGGCGACGCCGCTGGCGTTGCTGTTCCACGAGCTTGCCACCAACGCGACCAAATATGGCGCGCTGTCGACCGACTCCGGCACGATCGCCGTCACCGTCGTGCGTGGCGACAATCAGGCGACGCTATACTGGACCGAACGTGGTGGACCGCCGGTAATCGCGCCCGACGGACCGCAAGGCTTCGGCAGCCAGTTGATCGAATTGTCGGCGGTGCGTCAGCTCGGCGGCACGGTGACGCGCGACTGGCGTCCGGAGGGATTGGCGATGACGATCACCGTGCCGCTGGCCGCCTTCCGGCGGGGCTGATCAGGCGATATTCGAGCCGAGCATGACGATATCGTCGTTGGCCGGCTTTTCGCCGTCGGTGGCGAAAGCGGCAGCGGCGAGGATGGCGGCCTCGCTGAACGGCTTGCGGATGTAGCCGAGCGCGCAGTCCATGCCGCGGTCGATCTGCGCGGGATTGGCGGTGACGAACACGACCTTGACCCCGTAATCGCGCGCCATCCGCTCGGCGATGCCGGGGCCGGTCGGACCATCGCGCAGGTTGACGTCGACGAAGGCGAAGCCGCAACCGGGCGCCGCCTCGATCGCGCTGGCGCTGTCCGCGGCGATCGCCGCGACGGTATAGCCGGCGTCCATCAGGATCCGCTCCAGATCGAGGGCCACGAAAATCTCGTCTTCGACAATCAGAGCGGTCTTGGTCATCATATGTCCCGGCTTGACGATGGCGAACCAGCGTTTGGGCAAATAGTTCCGCTCTTTACCACATTCATGTCGGAATCGAACATTATTCGCTCAGCGCCGCAGCAGGAAAACGGCGTGCTGGGCGAGCAGGTTGGCCGCCGCCGAGCTGCGCTGCCGGTCGCCGGACAGAAACCAGGCGCCCTCGACGACGACCTGTCGCGCCTTCAGGAACGCCCGGAAATCGTCGATCGTAACGTGATGGATATTGGGCGTGTCATACCATTGTTCGGGCAATTGGTGCGTCACCGGCATCCGCCCGCCCCAGAGCAGCGAAAGCCGCACCCGCCATTGCGCGAAATTGGGGAAACTGACGAACGCCCGCCGGCCGATGCGCAGCAGATGGTCGAGCACCACGTCGGGCGCACGCGCGGTCTGCAACGTCTGGCTGAGGATCGCATAATCGAAGCTCTGGTCGGGATAGCCGGCGAGATCGACATCGGCATCGCCCTGGATCACCGACAGGCCGCGCGCCACCGCTGCGGCGACGTTGCCCGCGTCGATCTCCAGTCCGCGCGCGTCGCAGCCGCGATCGTCGCGCAACGCCGCCATCAGCGCGCCGTCGCCGCAACCGATGTCGAGCACGCGGCTGCCGGGCGCGACATGATCGGCGATCACCGCGAGGTCGGGCCGGAGCGTCACGGCATGGCCCGCAGCATTGCCGCCGCCTCGGGGGACAGCCGTTCCATATAGCGATCGGGCCGCGGCAGCGCATGGAAACCGAGCTTTGCATAGACGCCATGTGCGTCCGCGGTGACGAGACCTATGCGGCGGATGCCGGCAAAGGCGGGATGATCGACGAACCAGCCGACCATCCGCCGCCCCAACCCCTGGCCGCGTACCGCTTCGTCGACCCAGACGTCGGCGATCCAAGCGAAAGTGGCGTGATCGGTGATCGCACGCGCGAAGCCGACCTGCTCGCCGTCGCGATAGGCGCCGAGGCAATGCGAGCCCGCGATCGCCCGCTCGACCAGATCGCGCGCGATGCCCGGCGACCAATAGCTCGACGCCAGCCAGCCATGGATGCGCGCCACGTTCAGCCGCGCCTTGTCGTCATCGAGTGCGATCATCGTCCGCCCCGCAGGAAGCCGTCGACCACGCGGTTCATCTCGGGCGCGTCGAGCAGGAAGGCGTCGTGGCCATAGGGGCTCGACAGTTCGACGAAGCTGACCGGCGCGCCGGCGGCGTTGAGCGCTTGCACGATGCTACGCGATTCGCTGGTCGGATAGAGCCAGTCGGTGTCGAAACTGACGAGGCAGAAGCGCGCGCGGCTGGCGCGGAAGGCGTTGGCGAGCAGCCCGCCATGTTCCTCGGCGAGATCGAAATAGTCCATTGCGCGGGTGATGTAGAGATAGCTGTTGGCGTCGAACCGGTCGACGAAGCTCAGGCCTTGGTGGCGCAGATAGCTCTCCACCTGAAAATCGGCGTCGAAGCCGAAGCTCTTTGCCTCGCGCGCCTGCAGCCGGCGGCCGAACTTCTCGGTCAGCCCCGCCTCGGACAGATAGGTGATGTGCGCCGCCATCCGCGCCACCGCGAGTCCCGCCGCGGGCGGTTCGCCGCCGTAATAGTCGCCGCTTTGCCAATTGGGATCGGCCATGATCGCCTGCCGCCCGACCTCGTGGAAGGCGATGTTCTGCGCGGTGTGGCGCGCAGTCGAGGCGATGATCACCGCCGCGTCGATCCGCTCCGGGAAGGTCGCGGTCCAGCTCAGCGCCTGCATGCCGCCCATCGAGCCGCCGACGATCGCCTTCAGCCGGCCGACGCCGAGATGATCGAGCAGCATCGCCTGCGCACGGACCATGTCGCGGATCGTGATGACGGGGAAGGCCATGCCCCACGGCCGCCCGGTCGCCGGATTGACGCTCGCCGGGCCGGACGAGCCCATGCAACTGCCGAGGACATTGGCGCAGATGACGAAATCGCGCGCCGGATCGATCGGCTTGCCCGGCCCGATCATCCGGGTCCACCAGCCCGGCTTGCCGGTACGCGGATGTGTCGAGGCAACATGCTGGTCGCCGGTCAGCGCATGGCAGACGAGGATCGCATTGCCGCCGTCGGCCGCGAGGTTGCCATAGGTTTCATAGGCGAACTCGACCGGCGACAGCAGCACGCCGCCGTCGAGGCGCAGCGGCCCCGGCAGCGTGACATGGCGGTTGCATCCGAAACGGTCGTCCCCGGTCATCACCGGGTCGCTACGGCGCTCTTCTTGTCAACGCAAGCACGCGCCCGCTAAGGCCATGCGCATGACCGCACCCGCCCCCAAATCCTGGATCCTGGGCATCGCGCCCTATGTCCCCGGCCGCGCCACCAGCGAGGATGGCCGCAAGGTCGTCAAACTGTCGTCGAACGAGAATCCGTTCGGCACGCCCGAGCCGGCCCGCGCCGCCTATCGCGACGCCGCCGACCATCTCGAACGCTATCCGGACGCCGCCGCGATCGACCTGCGCGCGGCGCTCGCCGCGCATTACGGCGTCGAGGCGGAGCGGCTGATCTACGGCACCGGCTCGGACGAGGTGCTCCACCTCGCCGCCGGCACCTTCGCCGGGCCGGGCGACGAGATCATCCACGTCCGCTACGGCTTCGCGGTCTACGAGATCGCGACGCGGCGGGTCGGCGCGACCCCGGTCGTGGTGCCCGACCGCGACTATGCGACCGACGTCGACGCGATCCTTGCCGCGGTGACCGAGAAGACCAAGATCGTGTTCGTCGCCAATCCCAACAACCCGACCGGCACCTACAGCACGAAGGACGAGATCGCGCGGCTGCACGCCGGCCTGCCGGAATCGGTGCTGCTGGTGCTCGATCAGGCCTATACCGAATATCTCGACCCCGAGGACGACGACGGCGGGCTGGAGCTGGCGCGGACCGCGTCCAACGTGCTGGTGACGCGCACCTTCTCGAAGATCTTCGGTCTCGCCTCGGAGCGGGTCGGCTGGGGCTATGCCTCGCCCGAGATCATCAACGCGATGCACCGCATCCGCGCGCCCTTCGCGTTCAGCATCGGCGCGCAGGCGGCGGCGATCGCGGCGCTGGGCGATGCCGGCTTCGTCGAGCGCAGCCGCAGCCACAATCGCGAATGGCGCGGCTGGTTCAGCGAACAGGTCGATGCGTTGCCGGGCCTGCGCGCGGTGCCGAGCAAGGCCAATTTCGTGCTGGTGCTGTTCGAGGGGCTGCTGACCGCCGAGGATGCGTACAAGGCGCTGATGACGGCGGGCTATGCGACGCGCTGGCTGCCCGGCCAGGGCCTGCCGCAGGCGTTGCGGATCACGATCGGCACCGAGGCGGAGATGCGCGACGTCGTCGCGGTGCTGCGCGCCGAGACCGGGCGCGCCGGCTGATGCTGCCGTTCGCGCGCGTCACGATCGTCGGGCTCGGGCTGATCGGCTCGTCGGTCGCGCGCGCGGTGCGGCAGGCGATGCCGACGGTGCGGATCACCGGTTACGACGCCGATCCCGAGGTGCGTGCGATCGCGACGCGGATCGAGCTCGCCGACGATATCGCCGACAGCGCGGGCGCGGCGGTGATCGACGCCGATCTCGTCATGCTGTGCGTGCCGGTCGGCGCGATGGGCGCGGTGGCGGCGGAGTTCGCCGACGATCTGCCCGCCGAGGCGATCGTCAGCGACGTCGGCGGCTCGAAGGCGAGCGTGCTCGCGGCATTGCGCGCAGTACTTCCCGAGGCGACCATCGTCCCCGGCCATCCCGTCGCCGGCACCGAGCATAGCGGCCCCGAAGCGGGCTTCGCCACGCTCTTCCGCGGTCGCTGGTGCATCCTGACCCCCGAAGAGGGCACGGCCGAGGCTCCCGTCGCCCGGCTGCGCGCCTTCTGGGAGGCACTCGGCGCGCAGGTCGAGATCATGACGCCGCACCACCACGATCTCGTGCTCGCGGTGACCAGCCATGTGCCGCATCTCATCGCCTATTCGATCGTCGGCACCGCCAGCGACCTCGAGGAGGTGACGCAGAGCGAGGTGATCAAATTCTCGGCGGGCGGCTTCCGCGACTTCACCCGCATCGCCGCCTCCGATCCGGTGATGTGGCGCGACGTCTTCCTCAACAATCGCGAGGCGGTGCTGGAGATCCTCCAGCGGCTGACCGAGGACGTGACGATGCTCCAGCGCGCGATCCGCTGGGGCGACGGCGACCAGTTGTTCGACCTGTTCACGCGTACTCGCGCGATCCGCCGCTCGATCATCGAACAGGGCCAGGACGACGCCAAGCCGGATTTCGGGCGGAGTCATTAAGATCGTCCCGTTTCCCTACCGTTCGCCCTGAGCCTGTCGAAGGGCAGGTGAGACCCACTGCCCTTCGACAGGCTCAGGGCGAACGAGGGGACCGATGGCCCCGCCCCCTCAATGGAAATCGCGTGACGGGGGCATGATGCGCACGTCGCGCGGATGCTGGCCACGCGGGTCGCGGCTGCTGATGGGCTTGGGACGGATCACCTCGTCGACCGGCAGCAGCGGCGTCTCGGCGTTGTAATCCGACGACAGCCGCCGCAGCTCCACGCTGCGATCATAGGCCTTGACCGTCATCAGGTGGATCACGCCTTCCTCGCTGCGCTGGATCACGCCTTCCAGCACGAGCAGCCGCGCCGCCATCACCGCGCGCCGGTTCGCCTCGAAATCGCGCGCCCACATCAGCGCGTTGGTGACGCCGGTCTCGTCCTCGATCGTCACGAAGATCGCATTGCCCTTGCCCGGCCGCTGGCGGACCAGCACGACGCCGGCGATCCGCGCCCGCCGCCCGTCCCTGAGCCGCCCCGCCTGCGCGCTGGAGACGATCCCCTCGGCGGCGAACAGCGGCCGCAGGAAGCGCATCGGATGATCCTTCAGCGACAGCCGCGTCGTCTGGTAATCCGCCGCGACCTCCTCGCTGGCCGGCATCGCGGGGAGTTGCGCATCGACCTCGCGGCCGAGTTCGGGCGCGTCGGCCGCGGCGAACAATGCGAGCTGCTTGGGCGGGGTGCGCCGCACCTCCCACAAGGCATCGCGCCGGCCGAGCGCGATCGAACCGAAGGCATCGGCATCGGCGAGCAGGTCGAGGCCGCGCTTGGGCAGTCCGGCACGCGCCGCCACCGCCTCGACATCGGCGAACGCCCCCGCCGCGCGCGCCGCGACCAGATCCGTCGCCCACGTCTCGCGAAAGCCGTCGATCTGGCGAAAGCCGAGCCGGATCGCGAGCCCGCCATCGTCGAGCGGTTCGAGCGTATTGTCCCAGCCGCTCGCGTTGACGTCGATCGGCCGCACGACGACGTCATGCGCGCGCGCATCCTGCACCAATTGCGCCGGCGCATAGAAACCCATCGGCTGCGAATTGAGGATCGCACAGCCGAACACCGCCGGGTGCAAACATTTGATCCACGACGAGACATAGACCAGCCGCGCGAACGACAGCGCATGGCTCTCGGGAAAGCCGTAGCTGCCGAAGCCCTCGATCTGCTTGTAGCAGCGCATCGCGAAGTCGCGTTCGTAGCCACGGCGGACCATCCCCTCGACCAATTTGGTCTGGAAATCCTCCATGCCGCCGACGTTGCGGAACGTCGCCATCGCGCGGCGAAGCTGGTTCGCCTCGCCCGGCGTGAATTCGGCCGCGACGATCGCGAGTTTCATCGCCTGTTCCTGGAATAGCGGCACGCCATAGGTCTCGCGGAGCAGATTGCGCAGCTCGTCGGGATCGTGCGGCGGATGCGGCGCGGGAAATTCGGGGATCTCCTTGCCCGCCCGGCGACGCAGATAGGGATGGACCATATCGCCCTCGATCGGCCCCGGCCGGACGATCGCCACCTGCACCACCAGATCGTAGAGCTTGCGGGGCTTCAGCCGCGGCAGCATGTTGATCTGCGCGCGGCTCTCGACCTGGAACACGCCGATGCTGTCGCCCTTGCACAGCATGTCGTAGACCGGCGGATCGTCCGGCGGAATGCTGTCGAGATCGTGGCTCTCCAGCCCGTTGTCGCGCATCAGGTCGAACGCCTTGCGGATGCAGGTCAGCATGCCGAGCGCGAGGATGTCGACCTTCATGATCTTCAGTTCGTCGATATCGTCCTTGTCCCATTCGATGAAGGTCCGGTCCGCCATCGCGCCGTGATGGATCGGCACCGTCTCGTCCAATCGCCCCTGCGTCAGCACGTAGCCACCGACGTGCTGCGAGAGATGGCGGGGGAATTTGATCAGCCGGTCGACCGTGTCGCGCAGCCGCGCGATCTCTGGATTGTCGACGGTAAATCCGGTCTCGTTGAGGTGCTTGGATTCGAACCGGTCGGCGAAGCTGCCCCAGACGGTGCTGGTCAGCCGCTGCGTCACGTCCTCGCTCAGGCCCAGCACCTTGCCCGCCTCGCGCACCGCGCTGCGCGGGCGGTAATGGATGACGGTCGCGGCGATCGCCGCGCGGTGCCGGCCATAGCGGCGATAGATATATTGCATAACCTCCTCGCGCCGCTCGTGCTCGAAGTCGATATCGATGTCGGGCGGCTCGTCGCGCTCCGCGGAGACGAAGCGCGAGAAGAGCAGGTCGTAGCGCATCGGATCGACCGAGGTGACGCCGAGCAGCCAGCAGACCGCGGAGTTCGCCGCCGATCCGCGCCCCTGGCACAGGATCGGCGGATCGCATTCCTCGCGCGCGAAGCGGACGATGTCGTGCACCGTGAGGAAGTAGAAAGCATATTGGCGCTCGGCGATCAGCGGCAGTTCCTCGTCGAGCAGCTTTTGCAGACGCGCCGGTATCCCCTTGGGAAAGCGCTTGCGGGCCGCGGCATACGTGATGTGCTCCAGCCACGCCTGTGGCGCCCAGCCCGCCGGCACCGGCTCGTGCGGATATTCATAGGCGAGATCGGTCAGCGTGAAGGCGATGCGGTCGAGGATGCGCCCGCTCTCCGCGACCGCCTGCGGCAGATCGGCGAACAGCCGCGCCATTTCCTCGCCCGATTTCAGATGGCGTTCGCCGTTGGCGGCGAGCCGGCGCCCGGCCGCGCGGATCGTCGTGCCGAGGCGGATGCAGGTGAGCACGTCGTGCAGCGGTCGATCGGCCGGTTCGGCGTACAGCGCGTCGCCGGTGGCGAGCAGCGGCACGCCCATCGCCTGCGCGAGCCGGGCATGCTGCGCCAACCGGCGACGGTCGCGCCCGGCGCGCGGCATCGTCACGCCCAACCAGACCCGATCCGGCGCGGCGCCGGCGAGGCGTCGGATCGTCTCGCCGAGCCCCGCATCGCTGCGTGGCGGTGGCAGCATCGCCCCGTCGCGCGCCTCGTGCGGACGGGCGCTCGATGCGGGAAGCACGATCAGCAGCAGGTCGTCGAGATGCCGCAGCAGGTCGCCGAAGCCGAGGATGCAATCGCCCTTCACCGCACGCAAATTGCCCGTCGTCAGCAGGCGCGTCAGCCGCCCCCAGCCGTGCCGCGTCGTCGGATAGGCGACGATATCGGGCGTACCGTCGGCGAACACCAGCCGCGCGCCGACCACCAGCTTGAAGTCGATATCGGCGAAGCCGCCCTCGATCGCCCGTGCACGGATCAGCCGCAGCGCCTTGTGCGCCCGCACCACCCCGGCGACGGTGTTGCGGTCGGCGATGCCGATGCCGGCATTGCCCAGCGCCACCGCCTGCGCGATCATGTCCTCGCCATGGCTCGCGCCCTCGAGGAACGAGAAATTGGTCGCCGCGACGAGTTCGGCGAATGTGGTCATCGGCGATCGCCGTCCGCCACGCTCACGCGAACAACCCGTGCAGATACCAGCGCGGATGCGCCTGTTCGTCGTGCAGGCCGTGGCGGAAGATCCAGAAGCGGCGGCCGCGGCGATCCTCGACGCGATAGTAATCGCGCGTCGGAATCGCGGCGTCGTGGCGGCGCCACCATTCGCCGGCGATCCGCTCCGGCCCTTCCGACCGCGCCACCTCATGCACCCGCCGCCGCCAGCGGAAGCGATGCGGCGGACCGTCCGGCACCTCGGCCATCACGCTCTCGATCAACTGCGGCGGGTCGAACAGATAGATTGGACGCAGCGGCGGTTCGCCGTCCTCGGTCGCCGGCCACGCGCTCGCCGGCGCGTCGGCGGTGGCGGGCAGCATCAGCTCGGCCTGTTCGGGGATATGACTGTCGCGCGATCCGAAGCGCCGCACCCGGCCGCGGCCGAGCCGGGTCGAGAGCTGGTCGACGAGCTGTGCGACCTGCCCCGCCCCGGCGCCGGTCTCGCGCGCGCTCGCACCGCCCTCCAGCCGCAATTGCGCCGCGTCGAGCCGCTCGGCGAGCGCGACGTCGAGCCGCACCAGGTCGTAACCGAACCCCGGATCGAGCGGATCGGCGAGACTGTCGATCCGCTCGGCGAACAGCCGCATCAGCAAGGCGACGTCGCGCGTCGGCTGACCGGTCTCGACGCGCAGCGACTGGATATGGCCGTCGGCACGGAACAGCCGCGCCTCCCAGCGCCGGCCGCCCTGCTGCCGCTCCGCCAGCGTCGCGGCGGCGTCCGCGGCGAGATCCTCGAGCACCTCCAGAGCATATTCGGTGCGCGCGATCGGCTCGGCGAAGCGGCGTTCGACCGCGACCGGTGCGACGCGCACCCGCGGCTTGACCGGCGCCTTGTGATCGCCCGCCAGCCGACGCACCGCGGTCGCCGCCTCCTCGCCGAAGCGTGCGGCGATCCCCGCCAGCGGCCGCGCCATCACGTCGCCGACCGTCTTGAGCCCGGCACGGGTCAGCGCCACCGTCGCATCCGCATCCAGCTCCAGCGCCGCCACCGGCAGGCGTTTGACCGCGCGGGTCTCGTCGGGCGCCGGCGCGCCGGCATAACGGGCAAGCGCCCGCGCGATCTCGGGCGTGTCGCCGAAGGCATGGCGGGCGAGGATGCCACGCCGCGCCATCCGCGCCTCGGCATCCGCCGCCAGCGCACGCTCGCCGTCGAAGGCATGCGCGCAGCCGGCGATGTCGATCACCAGCGCGTCGGGCGGCATCAGCGCCACCGTCGGGCTGTAGCGCGTGCAGCCATCCGCCAGCCGTTCCAGCCAGTCCATATCGGCATGCGGATCGGCGGGGAACACCTCGAGCTCGGGCACCCGCGCCCGCGCATCCGCGAGGGTCAGCCCCGGCTCCAGCCCGATCCGCGCCGCGGCGAGATCGGTCGCGGTCAGCCGCACGGCATTGCCGACGGTCTCGACGAAGGCGACCGGCGTCTCACCCCGTCCGGCGAACAGGTGCGGCCGGGTGGCGCGCAGCCGCTCGACCGGGAGCCACGGAAAAACCAGCGCCAGATAGCGACGCTCCACGGAAACTCTTGGCATCACGATCCCACTCCACGCGCCAGCGCTGCCCCGCGGGGCCGCCGCGCCGGCGCAGACATTCCACATCGAAGGCGGCGAAGCCCGGCGCGCCCGCGCCCGTGCCCTGGTCGAGCGCGATCGACGGCACCGCCGCCACGCCCCAGCGCGTCGCCGCCGCACTTGCGGTCGGCGCGGCACCGATACGCAGCGACAGGACGGTGACGCCCGACGATTCGGCGGCGAGCATCAACCGCCGCGTCGCGGTGAGATCGAAGCCCGGCGCGCGGCCGACGCTTTCGACCAGCACCGTCCCTAGCCCCGGACAGCGCGCCGCATCCGCCGCAGCGCGCAGCAGCGCCGCCTCGTCCGCGACGATTCCCAGCACCAGCGACTCGGCGGACAGGCCGAGTTCGATCAGCCCGCTGGCATGCAGCCGCCCCTGCGTCCGCTCGCACGCCTCGGTACGCAGCCACAGCAGCGGCACGGCCCGCGCCGCCAGCGCGACGGCGATACCGAAGCCCGCGCCGCTCGGCCCATCGCCCTCCTCGACCGCATAGATTTCATGCAGTTGCGCACCCGTCAGCCCGTGCGCCAGCCAGGCGTCGACCGGCGCCGCGGTACCTTGCGCAGCGCCGTCACCGGCGGCAAGGCGCCGCAAACGGGCGATCAGGGCGGACGAGTCGCTCATATATGTTCTTGTAATGTTCTAATGGCTGAGTCGCCAAGCCGAAATCGTGTTGCTGATTTTGTACGATTGCTGTTGCAGCCCCGGAAAAGCGCTGCTAGTGGCGCGCCTCACCCAAACGGTGGCTCGCAAGAGCAGCCGTTTCAAGGCGCCAGAGCGGGCGTAGCTCAGGGGTAGAGCACAACCTTGCCAAGGTTGGGGTCGAGGGTTCGAATCCCTTCGCCCGCTCCAGTTTCTTCGCTGCATCGTCGTGCAGTCACCTGTCGCGCGGTGATCTGACCATCCGGTCGCGTGCGATCTCCTCTTCTACTAAAGTCTTGTACGGCGTGTGCTGGCCATTCTGCGCTGCGGGCACCTTCCGGCATGATAGCTGCCGTATGCGACAACCCGTTGCTGTCCATACGGACGGACACCGCGTGATATCTCGCGAACTGCGTCGGAAGCTGGGATTCAAGCTTCGATCATCGTCGCGACCGGCATCGCAGCGCTACGCACCGCGTCAGCCGCCCCACGCGCCTATCTGCGTATCGATCGCCCCGGCGATCCGTTCAGCGATGATCTTCTGATCCGCCAACGACGGGTGCGAGTTGCAACCGGTGAAGGACAGGCCATTCACAGGGACGTAGGCGAGCCGCTGCTCGCCGGACGAGCGCAATAGATGGACGACCTTGGCTACTTCCGTCTCGATCTCGCCGTCGGCGAGGTCCGTCGCCCACAGCACGATCAGCGCCTTCGGATTCCGCGCGCGAAGCGACTGCACAAATCTCACATATTTCGCCTCGTAATCCGCATGAAGCGTCGCGCGCGTGGCCCATGTCTCGCCGGTATGAAGCGGCGTGGTGAAGTCGTTGGTACCCAGCGCAACGACGATCACTTGCGGGTGCCATTGGGGCTCGGCCGCGCGCGATCGGCGATCGAACATCGTATAGGGATAGGCGTCGGGCAGCGTATCCGCCGCAAAGCCGTTGTAATTGCGGACGACGCCCCGCCCGGAGATCGCGTTGATCTCGTAATCCGCTCCGTAGCGGCGTGCCAGGAGCGCACCGAAGCCGCTTGACGTGTCGGTGGTTCTCCAGACGTCATCCTGCGTGCACTCGCGCGTGGCTGACGTCACCCCGTAGCCGACCGTATGGGAGTCGCCGATGAATTCGATCTGGCGGGCGCGGCGCCGCGGCGATGTCGCCACCGGGCGCTGGGCAGCGTAGAACGGTCCCAATGCCGTCGGCCCGGCCTGGCTTTCCGAAGCGACCTCGACACGCAGTTCGTGCCGGCCGCGAGGAAGTCCGTCGATACGATACAAACCCGGCGCCGGCCTCACAAGCGTATCGATCATCCGCCCGTCGACGAGGACGTGCAGCCGGACTTCGCCCGGACCGATCTTGAAGAATGCTGCCGCCCCTTCGAAGACGGTCTCGAAATAGCTGCCCGGCCACTTCCGGACGAATTCGTCGCCCTTCCGCTCGACGCGTCCATGAACCTGTACCGGCAAGATCGACAGATGCGCCGGGAGCACCTCGACACGCTCGACCTGACGCGCCGCAGCAAGGCCGATGGGCGCGATCGCCATCGTCAGCGCCGTCGCGATCCCGGTCACCAGCCTGTGCTTCCTCACTTTACTCTCCCGACGTGTCGCCGCTGCCTATCACGGCTTCCGGCCTGCGCCAGAACGCCCCCATGCGATAGGCAGGATCGCCAGACATCGTTCGTGCGCTGCCGAACCGGAAAACCGTCTGTCGAACATGCGGTGATCCCGTCACCGTTTCAGTCGAGACCAAGGTCGCAATAGCTACTTGGGGTCGGCGGGATCAGTGTCGGCCCGATGTGCCCGTCCAGAGCGGCTTCCCGTCTTTCAGGCTCGTGGGACGTTCACCAAGAGGACCCTGCCCAGTGCCATGCCCGCGCCACCTCCTTGTGCTATTCCTCGCGCTGGCGTGTCCGGTGAGCGCCGCGACGGATGCAGACACCGCCGCCATTCCGATATGGCCCAAGGCCGCGCCGGGTTTGGAGCGACGTGCCGCCGAACCCGAGCAACTGGAAGCCGGCGCCTATGTCCATAACGTCCACCTCCCGTCGCTGACGGTTTCCCGCCCCGATGCCCGGCGCGTCAACGGCGCCGCCATCATCGTCGTGCCCGGTGGTGGTCATCGGATGCTCGTCTTCCAGAACGAGGGCATGGTTCCAGCCCGGGCGCTGAACCGCTACGGTATCACGACCTTCGTCCTCAAATACCGGCTCGCGCGCGAAGCCGGCTCCACCTATACGATCGAGGGCGATGCCGTTGCGGATGCCAGGCGCGCGATCCGATGGGTCCGCGCGCACGCCAAAGATTATGGTGTCGACCCGCACAGGATCGGCATCATGGGCTTTTCCGCCGGCGGGGAACTGGTGTCACTGCTCGCCGACAATCCTCAGCCAAGCGCGCCGGCACCGGCCGATGCGGTCGACCGCCAGAGCGGCCGGCCCGATTTCCAGATCCTGATCTATCCCGGACCGCTCGGTATACCGGCACGATCCGCAGCAGGTGCGCCACCCGCCTTCATCGCTGCCGGTACCCTTGATCGCTGCTGCGCGCCGCCGGCGCTCGCGCTCTACACCCAGCTTCGCGAGGCCGGCGTCTCCGCCGAACTCCACATGTTCGCCAGTACGGACCATGGTTTCAACGTCGCCGTGCACAACGATCGTATCTCGATACAGCATTGGCCCGATCGGCTCGCCGACTGGCTGGGCGACGAGGGGTGGTTGAGCGCAAGCCACTGATCGTTCGTGAGGCATCCCTGTCGGCGATCCGTGCCGGAGGGCAATGACGTATTCCCTCGGCGTTTCCGGACGGATCGGCGACCGCTCTCTGCGTGCACGAAATTCCGCCCGAAAGGCCCGCATCATTCCGCGTAAGAGCCGCGGCCCGCGCCGAGCCGCCCTCCCCCGAGCGAGCACGATCCCACCGACGACGGTTTCGTGACACACGAGTGACAAACTTGTTGCAGCGCAAGAAAATCTTTGGTTTACTCCGAATCGTACACAGCACCGGTAGCTAATAGCCTGATTGTTTCGCGTATCGCCGTGAACGCGCACAAGCGTTGCGAGCATTGGAGCGGGATGTCTGGGGTGTCTGCCGCCGACGGGGCGGGGTTCGCAGCATGCTGCGACCAGGGGGACGCTCTTCATGGTAACACGCAGAATGATTCTGACCCGGCTGGGTATGGCCGGGGGATTGGGCGCGACGTTCGGCGCGATGCAGGCATTGGGGCTCGCCGGCACCGCGCAGGCACAGGACATGAGCGACCTCGTACCGACGCTGGGACGCGGGCGGCACGTCGTGGTGCTGGGCGCCGGCATCGCCGGCCTGACCTCCGCCTACGAACTCGAACAGGCCGGTTTCCTCGTCACGTTGCTCGAAGCACGCAAACGGGTCGGCGGACGGGCGTGGACGGTGCGCGACGGCGACAAAATCGAGATGAACGGCGAGGAGACGCAAACCGCCAAATTCTCGGCCGGCGTCTATTTCAACGCCGGACCGGCGCGTATCCCCAGTTTTCACCAGGGACTGCTCGGCTACGCCAAGAAGTTCGGCGTGCCGCTCGAAGTCGAAGTCAATTCCAGCCGCTCCGCCTATGTCATGGCGGACGACGGATCCAAGATCCGCATGCGGACCGCGATCAACGATATGCGCGGACGGATCGCCGAACTGCTCGCGAAGGCGATCCGCAAGGGGTCGCTCGACACCGAACTGACCGCGGTCGACCGCGAGAAGCTGCTGCCGTTCATCAAGGCCTATGGCGACCTCGGCGAGGATGGGTCGTTCGCGGGTACCGAACGCTCCGGCTTCGGCTCGGCGCCGGGCGCGGGCGTTACCTTCGCCTCGCCGTCGACGGCGATGCCGCTCGACCAGCTGCTGGCCAATCAGCGGCTGCCGATGACGCTGTTCGAAGACAATCTCTACATGCAGGCGACGATGTTCGAGCCGGTCGGCGGCATGGACCGGATCCATGCGGCGATGGACAATGCGCTGCGGCGTCCGGCGTTGCGCGGCGCCGAGGTCACGCGCATCCGCCAGCGCAGCGGCGATGTCGAGGTGGTCTATCGCGACACCGCGAGCGGCGCGGTCGAAACGGTCGTGGCGGACTATCTGATCTGCACCATCCCCTTCCCGGTGCTCGCCAAGATCGACACCAACTTCTCGACCAAGCTCAAGACGACGATCGCCAACGTCCAATATGATTATTCGAACAAGGTCGCGTTCGAAAGTCCGCGCTTCTGGGAGCGCGAGCAGATCTACGGCGGCATCTCGTTCGTCGGCGGGCCGACGACGCTGATCTGGTATCCGTCCGCCGGGTTGCACAGCGAACGCGGCATGCTGCTCGGTTGCTATTCCTCCGGGCCGACCGCAGCGGAGTTCCAGAAGCGGCCGATCGCCGAACAGATCGCCTTCTCCCGCGGCGTCATCGACAAGCTCCATCCCGGGCATGGCGCCGATCTGGTCAACGGCCTCGCGGTCAATTGGCACAAGATTCCCTATAGTCTCGGGCCGTGGCCGGACTGGAATGCGGGCAGCGCCAACGGCCGACAGGAAGGCCATATCGACACCGCTGCATTCCGCCTGCTGCAGGCACCGGAGGGGCGGGTCTATTTCGCCAGCGCTGCGCTCAGCCAGACGCCGGGCTGGCAGGAGGGCGGCATCCAGTCGGCGCGGGCGCAGGTGCTTGCGCTTGCCCGCCGCGTGACCGCGGAGGCGCTCGTCACCCCAGCCGGTCGGCGCGCGGCATGACGGTCGTCGCCCCGGCGCCGGCTTTCGCGGCGCTCCACTGTGCGGGCGAGCCCTTCGAGGGTGGACACGATTACCGCGCGACCGCCAGGTAGATGCCGATCCGCGGCATGGCCGCGGCGTTTCCTGACCTCACGACCAAAGCTTTGTTGTGAAAATGCATCACATTCGTCCTGTTTAACTACAGAATTAATCGAACATGACGAATCTGTTGCAAACACCAGATAAATGTAAAAACTGAATGAGTTAGCAAATCGACCGCTAAACATCCCGGAACAACGGTTCCGGGAGCGGGGTAACGCGTGCCTAGATCAAAGATTATCGGGATGAGGATGGCGAGGCTGACCTGAAAACATTTGGGGGCTGACCATGAGTTTCTATATCGGAACGTCACGTGCCGCGATCGCGGCGATGCTCTTCATCGCTCACGCGACGGCGGCGAACGGTCAAACGCTGACCCCGATCGCGACGCCGGTCGAACCGACGCCGTCGCCGCTCGCCGACGGCGAACCGCAACAGGACAATAGCGACATCATCGTCACCGGCACGCGCGCCGGCGGCATCACCGCCGCGGAAAGCGCCGCGCCGATCAAGGTGCTCGATGCCGATGCGCTGAGCCATGTCGGCCAGCCCAACCTCAACCAGGTGCTCACCCAGCTGGTGCCGTCGTTCACCGCGCAGGCGTTCGGCGGCGACACCGCCAATCTCACGCTGTCGGCGCGGCTGCGCGGGCTCAGCCCCAACCACACGTTGGTGCTGGTCAACGGCAAGCGCCGACACGGCACGTCGAACCTCGCCGTGCTCGGCGGCCCGTATCAGGGCGCCGCGACCGCCGACCTCGACCTGATCAGCCCGTCATCGATCAAGCGGATCGAGGTGCTGGAGGACGGTGCCGCCGCGCAATATGGCTCGGATGCGATCGCCGGCGTCATCAACATCATCCTCAAGGACGACAAGGAAGGGGGCGACGGTTATGTCACCGCCGGCAAGAACTACGACGTCGGCGGCGAGACCTATGCCGGCACCTTGCACGTCGCCACCAAGATCGGCGACTCCGGCTACCTCAACATCACCGCCTTCCATCGCTTCCACGACTTCACGCAGATCGGCGGTCTCGATCGCCGCGTCACCGACCGCAACGGCAACCTGCTCACCAGCACCTCCAGCCCGTCGCTGAGCGCGATCCAGCAGCAGCTCTACCCGGGGATGGACCGCTTCCCCTATGTCAACCGCATCAACGGCGACGCCCAATCGCGGCTGACCAACCTGCAATACAACACCGCCTATGATTTCGGCGGCGGCGAGATTTACAGCTTCGGCACCTATTCGAAGCGGATCGCCAGCGCCTATGAGAACGTGCGCGTGCCGACGCGCGTGTCGCGCACCGTTGCCGGGGTGACGACCTATTTCGACCCCGAGGGCGACACGCCGGTCAACGGCTTCAGCCCGCGCGAGAAGATCCGCGAGGACGATATGGCGTTCACCGGCGGCATCCGCGGCATGGTGGACGGCTTCCATTATGATCTGTCGACGACCTTCGGCCAGGACAAGAACGCGATCTACACCGTCGATTCCGCCAATGCCTCGCTCTATGCCGACACCGGCTTCACGCCGACCAGCTTCTACGACGGCTTCTTCAAATCGACCGAATTCACCGTCAACGCCGATATCACGCACGAGATCGACGCCGGCCTCGCCACCCCGATCAACCTCGCCTTCGGCGGGGAATATCGCAAGAACGTCTACCAGATCGGCTCGGGCGATCCGGCGTCGATCTACAAGGAGGGCGGTCAATCCTATCCGGGCTTCCGCCCGTCGGACGCCGGCGTCAACGGACGTGAATCCGCTGCGGCCTATGTCGATATCGCAGCCAATCCGATCGACGGCCTCAAGCTCGACGTCGCCGGCCGCTACGAACATTATTCCGATTTCGGCAGCAAGTTCATCTACAAGGGCACCGGCCGCTACGACTTTTCGCCGGCTTTTGCGCTCCGCGGCACCTTCTCGACGGGGTTCCGCGCACCCACGCTCGCCGAATCCTATTATTCGGCGACCAACGTCTCGCCGACCGCCGCCTTCGTGCAACTGCCCGCCAATTCGGCGGCGGCCAAGCTGATCGGCTTCCAGAACCTCAAGCCGGAGAAATCGACCAATTATTCGCTCGGCACGGTCATCCGTCCCGTCGACCGGCTGACCATCACGCTCGACGCCTATCAGGTGAAGATCCGCGACCGCATCCTGGGTACCGGCTCGATCTACGGCAGCGGCGGTGCGGTCAACTTCCCGATCGTGACCCAGGCGATCATCGCCAACGGCAACGTGCTCGATCCGACCGTCAGCCAGACCGGCATCAACATCTTCACCAACGGCGCCAACACCCGCACCCGTGGCGTCGATCTGGTGGTGAGCTATGCCACTGATTTCGGGGATTACGGCAAGGCGAACTGGACGGTGTCGGGCAATTACAACGAAACGAAGCTCACCCGGCTGATCGCCGCCCCCGCCGCGCTGACCAACCCTGCCACCGGCACGGCCATTCCGCTGTTCGACGCCGGCGCGCAGAGCAACATCGAAACCGCGTCGCCCAAGGTGAAGGTGATCACCTCGGTCCTCTACTCGATCGACAAGTTTTCGGCGACGCTGCGCGGCACGGTCTATGGCAAGAGCTCGGCCAAACTGACCCCCGATGGCGGCACCTATTACGAACAGACGATCGGCACCGCGTTCATCGGCGATATCGAATTGAACTACGACATCACGCCCGATCTGGGCCTGGCGCTGGGTGCCAACAACGTCTTCAACAAGCGGCCGCCGACCGTGCCGCTGGTCCCCGGCACCACCAATGCGACGCTGGTGAACGGTGGCAACGTCCTCGACGCGCCGCTGACCTTCAGCCCCTACGGCATCAACGGCGGCTATTATTACGCGCGCCTCAACGTATCGTTCTGACACGAGGATCATGGGAGAATGGCTTTGAAGACGCGCATCATGGGGGCCGCGCTCGCCGCGGCCGCCCTCCTGACCACACCGGCGACGGCGCAGACCGTCGTCAAACACGCCAGCTCGCCGGCGGGGCTGATCCTGCAATCGGTGACGGTGAAGCCCGGCGCGACCACGCTGTACCTCAGCGGCCAGTTGGCCGCACCGCTCGACCCCACGAAGAAGGTGCCGCCCACCCAACTCAGCATCGCCGACTTCGGTGACACCAGGACGCAAACGTTGAGCGTACTCGCCAAGATCAAGGCGATCCTGGCCGAACATGGCTTTGCGATGCGCGACATCGTCAAGCTCACCGTCTTCGTCGCCGGCGATCCCAAATTGGGTGGCAAAATGGATTTCGCCGGCATGAACGATGGCTTCAAACAATATTTCGGGACCGCGGAGAACCCGACCACCGTCGCGCGCTCGACGATCCAGGTCGCGGCCTTGGCAGGGCCGGCCTATCTCGTCGAAATCGAAGCAACGGCGGCGAAGTGAACACTGCCGCACATGCCGACGCGTGACACGACGACGCCATCCCTCGGCCCGCTTTTTGGGGGTTCGTTCGCCTAGCGGATGAAGTCGAGGAATGCGCGCAGCGGCGGCGGGACGAGGCGGCGGCCGGAATAATAAAGGAAGGGGCCGGAGAAGGGCTGCCACCATTCCTCCAGCACGGGGACGAGCGTGCCCCGGTCGAGGAGCGGGCGCAGCCAGTCCTCGAACAGATGGACGACACCGCTCCCCGCCGCCGCCATGTCGACGATGAGGTCGCTCGCGCCGCCGACGCTGGCGATCAGCGGTCCCTGCGGCTCGATCCGGACGATGTCGCCGTCGCGCTCGAACTCCCATGGGCTGGTCGTCGCACCGCTGCTGAAGCGGCCGCGCAGACAGGCATGGCCGAGCAGGTCGCGCGGATGCGTCGGCCGACCGCGGGCGTCGAGATAGGCGGGGGCGGCGGCGGTCGCGAACCGCTGGATGCGCGGGCCGATCGGCACCGCGATCATATCCTGTTCGAGCCGCTCGTCGTAGCGGATGCCGGCGTCGCAGCCCGAGGCGACCATGTCGACGAAGCCGTCCTCGGCGACGATCTCGACGTGGATGTCGGGATAGGCGGCGAGGAAGCCGGGCAGGATCGCGGGCAGCACCAGCCGCGCCGCGCTGACCGGCACGTTGAGCCGCAGCGTACCGGCCGGACGGTCGCGGAGCAGATGGACCATGTCGAGCGCCGCCGCGACCTCGCCAAGCGCCGGCGTCAGCCGTTCGATCAGCCGCGATCCCGCCTCGGTCGGCGTGACGCTGCGCGTCGTACGGTGGAACAGGCGAACGCCGAGCCGCGCCTCGAGCCGCCGCACCGCCTCGCTCAGCGTCGATGCGCTCGATCCCGTCGCGCGCGCCGCATCGCGAAACCCGCGTGCGCGCGCGACGGCGAGGAACGCGTTGAGGTCGGCGAGATCTGCCATCATCGTTCGGTTTTCCGCACAGCCCGTCCGGATCATGCCGGCTTATCGCCTTGATCCGCAACGCCTAACTCGCGGCAGAACAAGGAGACGGACATGACCGACCAGACCTATCCCCTCGGCCAGCGCCACGTGAAGCGGCTCGGCTATGGCGCGATGCAGCTCGCCGGCCCCGGCGTCTTCGGACCGCCGCGCGATCGCGACGAGGCGCTCGCGGTGCTGCGCGCCGCGGTGGCGGCGGGCGTCGACCATATCGATACCAGCGACTTCTACGGCCCGCACGTCACCAACCAGCTCATCCGCGAGGCGCTGTCGCCCTATCCGCAGGATCTGGTGATCGTCACCAAGATCGGCGCGGGGCGCGGCGCGGACGGATCGTGGCTGCCGGCCTTCGCCCGCGACGAACTGGTCGCGGCGGTCGAGGACAATCTGCGCAACCTCGGACGCGAGACGCTCGACGTCGTCAACCTGCGGCTGATGTTCGATGCGCATGGCCCGGCGGAAGGCTCGCTCGCCGCGCCGCTCGCCGTCGTCGCCGATCTCCAACGGCAGGGGCTGGTGCGGCAGATCGGGATCAGCAACGTCACGCCGGCCCAGATTGCGGAGGCGCGCGGCATCGCCGAGATCGTCTGCGTGCAGAACCAGTATAACCTCGCCCACCGCGACGACGATGCGGTGATCGATATGCTGGCGGCGGCGGGCATCGCTTACGTGCCGTTCTTCCCGCTCGGCGGCTTCAGCCCGCTCCAGTCCGCAGCCTTGTCGGCAGTGGCGACCGAGCTGTCGGCGACACCGATGCAGGTCGCGCTCGCCTGGCTGTTGCAGCGCTCGCCCAACATCCTGCTGATCCCCGGCACGTCGTCGCGCGCGCATCTGCACGAGAATCTGGCGGCGGCGGCGCTCATCCTGCCCGAGGCGGCGATCGCCACCCTCGATGCGATCGGCCGACCCGCCTAATCGCCGGCGATCGGCATGCCCTCGATCATCCCGCGGATGCGGGTGGTGAGCGCGTCGATCGCGAAGGGCTTGGTGATCATCTGCATGCCGGGTTCGAGGAAGCCGTTGGCGATCGTCGCATTCTCGGCATAGCCGGTCATGAACAGCACCTTCAGCTCGGGGCGCTGCTGGCGCGCGGCATCGGCGACCTGGCGGCCGTTGAGGCCGGGCAGGCCGATGTCGGTGACGAGCAGGTCGACGCGCATGCCGGACTGGAGCAGCTTCAGCCCGGCAGGGCCGTCCGCCGCCTCGACCGCGCGATAGCCGAGGTCGCGCAGCACCTCGGCGACGAGGTCGCGCACCGCCGTCTCGTCCTCGACGACCAGCACCGTTTCGCCCGCGCCGCGATGCGCGTCATCCGGCACAGCGAGGATCGCGTCGGGGGCGTCCGCCTCACCATGGTGGCGCGGCAGATACACTTTGATCGCGGTGCCGCGGCCGAGCTCGGAATAGATGCGGACATGGCCCTCCGACTGGCGGGCGAAACCGTAGATCATCGACAACCCCAGGCCGGTGCCCTGGCCGATCGGCTTGGTGGTGAAAAAGGGTTCGAAGGCGCGCGCGATCGTCTCGGGCGCCATGCCGGCGCCGGTGTCGGTGACGCAGACGCAGACATAGTCGCCCGCGCCGACCTCGCGCTGCTGCGCGACATAGGCGGCATCGAGCTGCGCGTTGCACGTCTCGATGGTCAGCGTGCCGCCGTCGGGCATCGCGTCGCGCGCGTTGATCGCGAGGTTGAGGATCGCGCTTTCGAGCTGGTGCGGATCGCAGCGCGTCCGCCACAGCCCGACCGCGCCGACCATCTCGAGCGCGATGCTCTCGCCGATCGTGCGCCGGAGCAGTTCCTCCATGCCCGCGACCAGCCGGTTGGCGTCGACCGCCTTGGGGTCGAGCGGCTGGCGGCGGGAGAAAGCGAGCAGCCGATGGGTCAGCGCCGCGGCGCGATTGGCGGAGGTGATCGCGGCGGTGGCATAGCGTTCGACCTTGTCGGTCTCGCCGCGCGCGAGGCGCCGCTGCAACAGGTCGAGCGAGCCGATCACCCCGGTCAGCAGATTGTTGAAATCATGCGCGATCCCGCCGGTGAGCTGCCCGACCGCCTCCATCTTCTGCGCCTGACGCAACTGCTCCTCAGCCTGTGCCAACGCCGCCGCCTGTGCCTTTTCGGCGGTGACGTTGCGGCCGGAGGCATAGGTCATGTCGCCTGCCGGCGCCGCCACCCAGGCGATCCAGCGGATCGAGCCGTCCCTGTGGCGATAGCGGTTCTCGACATCCGCCTTGCCGCCCGCGGCGGCACGGCGATAGGCGCCGATCGTCTCGTCATGATCCTCGGCGACGATGAAATCGCTGACGTGGTGGCCGACCAGCTCGTCGGCGGCATAGCCGAGCATCCGCGTCCACGCCGGATTGGCGCGGCGGATCACCCCGCCGGCATCCATCACCAGCATCAGGTCGGGCGACGTCTCCCACATCCGGTCGCGCTCGGCGGTACGTTCGGTGACCTCGTCACCCAGCCGTTCGTTGAGCCGCTGCAACGCCTCCTCGGCGGCGCGACGGGCGGAGATGTCGTTGAACAGCACGGCGACGCGGCGATCGGCGGGGGCGCCGACGCGAAAGGCCGCGATGTCGAACCAGCGGCCGAGCGCCGCCGACCCCTGTTCGAACCGGATCGGTTCACCACTGACGGCGACGCCGCCGTAGATCTCATACCAATGCTCCTCGAGATCGGGCATCGATTCGCGCAGCCAGCGGCCGTGGATCGCCGCGGTGAAACCGGTCTGGCGGTAGAAAGCGGGATTGGCTTCGACGACGCGATAGTCGGTCGGGGTGTCGGCGGTGCCCGGTGCGACCTCGACGACGCAGAAGCCCGATTCGATCGATTCGAACAGCGTGCGATAGCGCGCCTCGCTATCGGCGAGCCGCCGCTCCGCCTCGCGCCGATCATGGATGTCGATCACCGAGCCGATATAGCCGAGAAAGACGCCATCCGGCCCGAACCGCGGCGAGGCGGCGTCGATCGCCCAATGATAACTGCCGTCGGCATGGCGCAGCCGATAGTCGAGGCGGAACGGCACGCGTGCCGCATGCGCCGCACGGAAGATACGCGCCGCCTCCGCCCGATCGTCCGGGTGGGTGACGTCGAGCCAGCCGGCGCCCTGCGCCTCGGCGGGGGTCTGGCCGGTGAAATCGTACCAGCGGCGGTTGAGATAGGTGCAATGGCCGTCGTGATCGGTGACCCACATCATCACCGGCGCATGATCGGCCATGTTGCGGAAGCGCGCCTCGCTGTCGACCAGCTCGCTGCGGGTGCGCGCCAGTTCCTCCGCCTGGGTGCGGGCGCGCGTCTCGTCGCGCGCGATCTTGAGGAAGCCGCTGTGGCCGCCGTCGCGCTCGATGATCGGATGCGTCGAACCGGTCATGAACACGCGCGTGCCGTCGGCGCGCAGATGCCAGCGCACGTCGGGCGCGCAGCCTTCGGCGGCGGCGGTGGCGCATTCGCGCGCGGGGATACCGGCGTGGCGATCCTCGGGCAGGAAGAGATCGTCGATCGGCCGGCCGATCGCCTGCTGCTCGGTCCATTCGAACGACGCCTCCGCGCCGGCGGACCAGCCGGTGATGCGGCGATCGGTGTCGGTGGTGACGATCGCATAATCGCGGGCGCTGTCGAGGATCAGCCGCAGCCGCTCCTCGCTGGCGCGCAACTGGTCGTAGCGGCGATCGCGCGCCTCGACCGCACGGCGGAGATCGAGCTGCGCCATCACCTGCCGGGAAAGGATGCGCAGCGTTTCCTGCTGGAGATCGGTGAACGGACGGACGCGATGGTCGAGCACGCACAAGGTGCCGATCGCCAGCCCGTCCTCGGTCTTGAGCAGCGCACCGGCATAGGCACGGATATGCGGTTCGCCGACCACCAGCGGGTTGCAGTCGAAGCGGGCGTCGCGGGTGAGATCCGGCACGACGAGCAGATCGTCCTCCAGCAGCGCCCTGGCGCAGAACGAACTTTCCAGCGGCGTCGCGCGCACGCCGAGACCCACCTCGGCCTTGAAGAACTGGCGGTCGGCGGCGATCAGGTTGATCACCGCGATCGGCGCATCGCACAACCGGGCGGTCAGCGCGGCGAGCTCGTCGAACGACGCCTCGCGCGGCGTATCCATCACCGCATAGCGCGCCAGCGCTGCCAGCCTCCGCGTCTCCCGCTCGTTGATGGCGTCCATATCGGTCGATGATCCAGCCATATGCGGGGGTGTGCGGTCGACGACCGCCCTCGATCATGTACCGAAATGGCCCGAAACCGGCAATGGCCGCGGCGCGGCGTTGGTCCCGCCGTCGGCAGTGGATAAAGCGCCAATGGTCTCAGCATCTTACCCTCGTCGCCAGGCGCATTTTCGCTGGTCAAGGTTGGGCGGGCGGGGCACCCTGCCCCCCGCCTCCGCTCCAACCTTCGGTATCGATCATGCGCTTTCTTCTCGCCGTCGCGCTGCTGGCAAGCGGTGCCGTCGCCGGCCAGCCACCCGAACGGGGTACCGGCCGCTATCCCGCCTTGTTCGAGGAGCGAGCCGACCTGCCCAACCATGTCGTCTATCGCCCGGCCGATCTGACGCGGCTGAAGGGCGAGCGGCTCGGCATCTACGTATGGGGCAACGGCGGGTGCAGCGCCGACGGGACGAGTTCGCGCAATCACCTGCTGGAAATCGCCTCGCACGGCTATCTGGTCATCGCCGCCGGCCGCATCCCCCGTGCGACGCCGGCGCCGCCGCCCGCCGCATCATCCGCTGCTCCGTCTACCACCACGCCCGCAGCCCGGCTGACGGTGGCGACGCCGACGCGGCTGCTCGTCGATGCGATCGACTGGGCGCAGCGGGAGAACGGCCGCGCCGGCAGTCCGCTCCGCGGCCATATCGCGGTCGATCAGGTGGCGGCGTCGGGGTGGAGCTGCGGCGGGCTGCAGGCGCTGGCGACCGCGCAGGATCCGCGCGTCAGGACCGCGATCATCATGAACAGCGGCTTCTTTCCCGATGGCGCCAATCCGATCGCCGGGATCGTCTCGGACAAGGCGTTGCTCGCCGGGCTGCACGGCCCCGTACTTTACGTGCTCGGCGGCGCGACCGACATCGCCGCCGCGAACGGCACCGACGATTTCCGGCGAATCGATCGCGTCCCCGCGGCGCTAATCAACATCCCCGTCGGGCATGGCGGAACGTATATGCAACCGCATGGCGGAGTCGGCGCGATCGTCGCAACCACCTGGCTCGACTGGCAGTTGAAGGGCAAAACCGCCGCAAAAGCCGCTTTCGTGGGTCGGAAATGCCGATTCTGCCACGATCCGCGGTTGACGCTGACGCGCAAGAACTTCAATTAGGCGCATTGGTGCCCACCGAAAGCAAAGACCTTCCATGCAGATCATCGTTCGCGACAATAATGTCGATCAAGCCCTCCGCGCCCTGAAGAAGAAGCTCCAGCGGGAGGGTGTCTACCGCGAGATGAAGCTCCGCCGGCATTACGAGAAGCCGTCGGAAAAGCGCGCCCGCGAGCATGCCGCCGCGGTGAGCCGTGCGCGCAAGGCCGATCGCAAGCGCGCCGAACGCGACCGCTGATCCCCGTCGAATGATGCCACCGCCGTCCGGCCCCGGCCGGACGGCGGTGGTGCGTCAGCCGTTCGCGACCGCCTTGGCGAGGACCGGACTCTGCTGATGCTGGACGACCCGCCACACCTCGTGCTCGAGTCGGCGGATCGTCGAGGTGCAATGCGCCTCATAGGCTTCGCCGTCGCGCTGCGCGTGGACGTGATAGCCGATGACGATCAGGCCCTCCTGCGGCCGTGAGACCCGACGCTCGCTCAGCTCCGCCGCGTTCCACACCGGCGTATCGGCGACCGCATCGATCGCCTCGCTGCCGCGCAGCACGAACGGCGGCCGCGGCAGCACCATGACGACCTCGGGGTCGACCTTCTCGCGGTAATTGTCGGGACCCTCGGTCCACAGGCTCTGCTCGAAGCTCCACAAACGGCTGTCGTCCATCGCATTCTCTCCCATGAGGTCAGGGAGGAAGCGGGGCGCGACCCCGAATGTTCCCGCCGCGCCCGACGCAAATGCCTGCCCCGGCCGCGTCACCAACCGCGCCATGGTGCGTTGGCGCCTCTATCACAGGAGGCATCATGACCGACGACATCGCCATTCGTACCCGCCAGCGCGAGATCGCCACCGAGCATCTGCTGTTCAAGCTGATGGAATATGTCGAGGCGCGCCATCCCGGGCTGCTCGACTATATGGAGCACAGCCTCGATCATCTCGGCGATCCCGCCGGTGACGGCAGCAAGGACGACGATGCCGTGCGCACGATCGCCCAGCGCATGATCGTCGGTGCCCGCGCCGAGCGCAAAGGCTGACGCTCGCCGGTCAGGCGGCGGCCGGTTCCGCCGCCGGATCGCGCGCCAGCGCCCGGCGCAGCGCGGTCACCTCCGCGTTGAGCGCCGCGAGCCGCTCGCGGCTGATTCCGGTGCGTTCGACGATCATCGGCGCGAGACAGCCGGTCTCTCGCCAACGCTCGCGGCCTTCGACGGTCAGGCGCACGCGGACCTGACGCTCGTCGGCTGGATTGCGCAGCCGCGTGACCAGCCCCGCCGCCTCCATCCGCTTCGCCAGCGGCGTGATCGTGCTCGGCTCGAGCGCGAGCCGTTCGGCGATCGTGCCGACCGGCACGCCGTCCTCGGCGCCGCTCACCACCTGGAGCACCAGGAATTGCGGATAGGTGATGCCGAGGCGATCGAGCACCGGCTTGTAGGCGCGGTTGATTGCGATCGTCGCGGCGTACAGCGAGAAGCACAATTGTTCATCGAGCGGCAGCGGGCCGGGCATCGTCACTCTCCTTGCCAGCGGCTTAGCACGAAAATGGTTATCGCGACAAATAGTTCTGGACGATAGAGTGCGCCCTCCCTAGATAGTTATCGCGATAACCAAACAGGAGATTGATCATGTCGGTCGACGTCAAATACAGCACCACCGCCACCGCAACCGGTGGTCGCGACGGTCATGCCCGCTCGGACGACGGCAGGATCGACGTCCAGCTCGCGACGCCCAAGGAACTCGGCGGCGCCGGCGGCGACGGCAGCAATCCCGAACAATTGTTCGCCGCGGGCTATTCGGCCTGTTTCATCGGCGCGCTGAAGGCGGCGGGCCGCGAGCTCAAGGTCAAGGTCCCTGACGACGTCACGGTCACCGCCAAGGTCGGCATCGGACCGCGCTCCGAGGGCGGCTTCGGCATCACCGCCGATCTGCAGGTGTCGCTGCCCGGCGTCGAGCGCGAGCAGGCGCAGACGCTGGTCGACACCGCGCACCAGATCTGCCCCTATTCCAACGCCACCCGCGGCAACCTCGACGTCGGCCTGACGCTGGTCTGATCGTCGCCCATATCCTCCCCGCCAGGGTGGGGAGGATACAATCGCCGCCGCGCGTCAGCCCAATCGGGATACGGATGCGATCGTACGGATTGTAGCCTGCGAACCCGTTTCGGAGAGCATTGCATGATCCGCTCGTTTCTCATCGGCTTGGTCGCCGGCCAGCGCGGCATCACCCCGCTGGCGGTGATCGCCACCGCCACCCGCCGGGAGGAGATTCCGGCGACGCTGCCGTTGCAGACCTTGTTGCGCAATCCGGTGATCGCCGCCGGCACCGCGGCCTTCGCCGCGGCGGAGATGGCGGGTGACAAGATGAAGACCGCGCCCGACCGGATCGTGCCGATCGGCCTCGCCGTGCGCAGCGTCACCGCAGCCTACGCCGGTGCCGCGCTGGCACCGCGCGACAAGAAGGTGCTCGGCGCCGCGGTCGCGGTCGGCAGCGCGCTCGCCGCATCCTATTTCGGCTGGCGGCTGCGCTGTGCGGCGATGGCGCGCTACGGCCAGACCGCGACCGGCTTCGTCGAGGATGCGATCGTCTTCGGTGCCGGTCTGGCGATCGCCAATCCTAAATTGGTGTCCGGCAAGGCCTGACCCGGCGGCGTTTACTGCACCGTAGCGAGGGCTGCCATCAGCAGCGCAGCGACGCTGGGATAGAAGGTGAGCGCGAAGCCCAGCGCGCGCGCCTCGGCGCCGTCGCGATAGCCGGTCCAGAACAACAGCCGTCCGGCGGTGAAGCAGGCGGCGAACAGCGCCACCGGCACCCGCGCATGATCGCTCAGCAAGGTCAGAGCGCCATAAGCGACGAGGGCGAGCAGCACCTGTTCGGCGGTGTTGCGCAGGATCGCGTTGGCGGCATCGACCTGTGGATCCGCGCCGTTGCGGCCATCGATCGCCCCGTCGGAGACGAAGCGCCGCCGCGCCACGTCACCGATCGCCGCCGCCAGCCACAGGCCGAGCACCAAGGCGGCGATGCCGAGCGTGGTCAACCGGCTTTCGAGAATCGCCGCCGCGCTGCGGCTATAGCCGAGGATCGCCGCGGCGATCGTCAGCCCCAGGCCGATGCCGATCCCGCGCGCCACGCCGGTCTGCGCCTTGCGCAAGCGCGGGGCGGGCACCGGCTCGCTCACACCAGCAATCCCTGCAGCAATTTGGGCAAAGTGCCGGTTTCACCCCGCGCCTCGGCCATGAAGCGGTTCTTGAGCGGCGGCACCTTGTCGACCGCACCGATGCCGAAGCGGCGGACCGCGCTGGCGGTCTTGCCGGGGATGCCGAACAGGCGGGTCAGCGTGTCGGTGGCGGCGGCGACCATGAACGTATCGAGCCCGCGCCAGCGCTGATAGCGCTCGAGCAACGCGGGGTCGCCGAGATCGAGGCCGAGCCGCTTGCCCTCGACGAGCACCTCGGCGAGCGTCGCGACGTCGCGCAGGCCGAGATTGAGCCCCTGCCCCGCGATCGGATGGATGCCGTGCGCCGCGTCGCCGACCAGCACCAGCCGTTCGGCGGTGACCCGCGCGGCATGGTGGAAGCCGAGCGGATAGCTCGCACGCGGACTCGGCGCGGTCAGTTCGCCGAGGAAGCCGCCCATCCGCTTGCTCGCCTCGGCGAGGAAGGCGCGGTCGCCGAGCTTCATCATCGCCGGGCCGTCCTCGCCCTTCACCGACCAGACGATCGCCGAGCGATGGCCGATCTCGTCGTCGGGCAGCGGCAGCAGCGCGAACGGCCCCGAGGGGTAGAAGATCTCGTAGGCGATATCCTCGTGCGGATATTCGTGGTGGAAGGCGCCGACGATTGCGGCGTGATCGTACTGCCAGCGCGCGACGGCGATCCCGGCCGCCTCGCGCGTCGGCGAGTTGCGCCCCTCCGCGGCGATCAGCAGCGGCGCGGTGACCGTCGCCCCCGAATCGAGCGTCGCGGTGACGCCCGCGGGTCCGCGCACGACGTCGACCGCGCGCGTTTGCATGCGGAGATCGACATGCTTCGCCGCGCTCGCGGCCTCGAACAAGGCGGTCCGCAACCGCTTGTTTTCGTACATCGTACCGAGCGCGCCGTCGCCCGCGTCGGGACGGAAATCGAGCTTGCCCGGCTCCAGCCCGTCGCTGACCCGGATGTGGCGGATCGCGCAGCCATGGCCGGCGAGCACCGCGCCGATGCCGATCGCATCGAGCATCCGCCCGCTCGCGCTGGCGATCGCCGAGGCGCGCCCGTCGAAGCCCGGCGCGAGCATCACCGCCGGATCGGCGGGATCGATGACGATGCTGGTCAGCCCATGCGCGTCGAGCGCGAGCGCGAGCGTCGCGCCGACCAGGCCACCGCCCAGGATGATGACGTCCGTGTCCATATCGTCTCCCTACGCCTGCCGCGCGCAGGTGCCAACGGTGGCATGCGTCGATCCGTCGCAGCCAACCGCCTTGACGTAACGCGCGCGCGGCCCGATGATTCCCGGGCATTTCGCACATTGAAGGGATCGGGGATGGCGAGCCGTGCGCAGCCAGGGCTGTTGCGTGAGACGGTGAAGGCAGGGGCGGTACGCGGCGGTGCCTTGATCACCGCGATCGCGCTGTTCCTCGTCACCGCGCTGATGGTGCTGGCGCTGACCAGCTATCATGCCAGCGACGCGTCGCTCAACACCGCCTCGGGCGGGCCGATCCTCAACCTCGCGGGACCGCCGGGGGCGTGGTTCGCCGATCTCGCGCTGACGCTGTTCGGGCCAGCGGTGGCGCTGCTGCTGCCGATCGCGCCGATCGTCGCGATGCGGCTGTGGCGCGACCAGCCGCCGGGTCGCTGGCTGGCGATGCTGCGCAACGCCGCGATCGGCGTCGCGCTGATGGCCGCGGCGCTCGCCTTCGTCTCCGATTCGTCGGTGCTGGCGCTGCCCGCCGGCTGGGGCGGCGTGATCGGCCTGTCGGTCGCGCATCTCGTCCAATGGGGGCTGGGCTTCCTCGGCCAGGCCGGCGCCGAACGCTGGATCGCGCGCGGCGTCGGCCTGATCGCCGGCGTCGCCGGCATCGTCATCTGGGCGAAGAGCCTCGAGATCGACCTCGGCGAGCGCCGCTTCCGCCTGCGCCGGACGCGCGTCGCCGCCGATGGCGACGATCTGCTCGACGCCTATGACGATAGCGACGACGAGGAAGACGAGGAGCCGCTGCAGCTCGCGCGCAAGGTGATCGAGCCACGCGCCGTCGCCGAACCCGATACCCGCCCCGCGCCGGTCATCGCCGACCGCGCGGTGGCACCGTCGGCCGCCAAGCCCAAGCCGCGCCAGCAGAGCCTCGACCTCGGTCACACCTATACGCTGCCGCAGCTCGACCTGCTCACCCCCGCGCCGCCGGCGCCCAAGGGGCAGATCGACAAGGCGGCGCTGGAACGCAATGCGCGGCTGCTCGAGAACGTGCTCGACGATTTCAAGGTGCACGGCGTCATCAACGAGGTGCGCCCCGGCCCGGTCGTGACGATGTACGAGCTGGAGCCCGCCCCCGGCATCAAGGCGAGCCGCGTCATCGCGCTCGCCGACGATATCGCGCGCAACATGTCGGCAGTATCGGCGCGCGTCGCGGTGATCCCGGGGCGCAACGTCATCGGCATTGAGCTGCCCAACCAGAAGCGCGAATCGGTATCGCTGCACGAACTGGTCGGCAGCCAGACATTCGAGGATCAGGCGGCGCAACTGCCGATCATCCTCGGCAAGAACATCGCCGGCGATCCGGTGATCGCCGATCTCGCACCGATGCCGCATTTGCTGGTTGCGGGTACCACCGGCTCGGGCAAGTCGGTCGGGCTCAACTGCATGATCCTGTCGCTGCTCTACCGGCTGACGCCGGAACAGTGCCGGATGATCATGATCGATCCCAAGATGCTCGAATTGAGCATGTACGACGACATTCCGCATCTGTTGTCGCCGGTCGTCACCGATCCGGCCAAGGCGGTGCGCGCGCTCAAATGGGCGGTCGAGACGATGGAGGACCGCTATCGCCAGATGTCGTCGGTCGGCGTGCGCAGCCTCGCCGGCTTCAACGACAAGGTCCGCGCCGCCAAGGCCAAGGGCCAGCGGCTCGGCCGCCGCGTGCAGACCGGCTATCATCCCGAGACCGGCCAGCCGGTCTATGAGGAAGAGCAGCTCGATTACGAACCGCTGCCGCAGATCGTCGTCATCGTCGACGAGCTCGCCGATCTGATGATGACGGCGGGCAAGGAGGTGGAATTCCTGATCCAGCGGCTCGCGCAGAAGGCGCGCGCGGCGGGCATCCATCTCATCATGGCGACGCAGCGGCCATCGGTCGACGTCATCACCGGCGTCATCAAGGCGAACCTGCCGACGCGGATCAGCTTCCACGTCACCAGCAAGATCGATTCGCGCACCATCCTCGGCGAACAGGGCGCCGAACAGCTGCTCGGCAAGGGCGATATGCTCTATATGCCCGGCGGCAAGGGCATCGTCCGCGTCCACGGCCCGTTCGTCAGCGACGACGAGGTGCGCGCCATCGCCGATCACTGGCGCAGCCAGGGTCAGCCCGACTATATCACCTCGGTCACCGAGGAGCCCGAGGACGGCTTCACGCTGGAAGGATCGCCGGAAGGCGAGGATTCGGCCGAGGACCAGCAATATCGCGCAGCGATCCAGCTGGTGTGCGAATCGCAGAAGGCGTCGACGAGCTGGCTGCAACGCCAGTTGCGCATCGGCTACAATTCGGCGGCACGACTGATCGAGAAGATGGAGAAGGACGGCATCGTCAGCCGCCCCGACCACGTCGGCCGTCGCGAGGTGCTGCGCGATACCGAAGGGCACGCGATCTGAGCGAACGGTTTCCCCGACCCTTCGTCCTGAGCCGGTCGAAGGGTGGGGAACGGACCCTCCCCGCCCCTTGCGCGGTTAAGCGGTCGTTCAATGCCACAGGACCACAGGACCCGCATGATCCGATACGCTCTAGCAATCGCCGCGATCGTGGCCCCCGCCGCGCTGCCGGCCCAGGCGACCGGCGACCTCGCCGCGGTACAGCGCCACCTCCAGTCGATCACGACGATGACGGCGGACTTCACCCAGACCGACCGCAACGGCAAGGTGCTGACCGGCACCTTCACGCTCAAGAAGCCCGGCAAGCTGCGCTTCCAATATGAGAAGGGCGTGCCGATCCTGATCGTCGCGGAGGGCGGCGCGCTGACCTTCATCGACTATTCCGTCCGCCAGGTGCAGCGCTGGCCGATCAAGAACTCGCCGCTTGGGGTCCTGCTCGATCCCGGCCGCGACATCACCCGCTATGCCCGGGTGGTGCAGACCGGCAACGATCGCGTCGTCTCGGTCGAGGCGAACGATCCCAAACATCCCGAGATCGGCCGGATCACGATGATCTTCGCGCGCGACGCCGCGGCGCCGGCGGGGCTGGCGTTGCAGGGCTGGGTGCAGCTCGACAGCCAGAACAACCGCACGACGATTCGCCTCGCCAATCAGCGCTTCGGCGGGGCGGTTAGCGACGGAACGTTCAAATGGGTCGACCCGCGGAGGGCAAATACCCGATAATGAACGGGAAGTCCCGGCGCCATTCATCGCCGCGACAGGTTCGCGCGGGTAGAAGCCTCCTCGCGGATGTGGGGCGTCCGGGATTTTTCCCCCTGTTGCCCGGATGACTAGACCCACTTCCCGCCTGCGTGACGAACGCCAGGTCGGCCCTCGCTCCATGCCCCCGGAGCGGGGGCCTTTCCGTTTCCGGGGTCCATCGACGGTCCTTGCCGGCTTGATGCGATGGCGCGGCACGGCTAGCCGATAGGATGTCGTCGCTCTGGCGGTCCCGCCTGCCCCTCGCTACATGGCGGCGGTGAAGATCGTCTCCTGGAATATCAATTCCGTCCGCTTCCGGATCGCCATCGTCGAGCAGTTCCTGCGCGAGGCGGAGCCCGATATCCTGTGCCTGCAGGAAACCAAGGTGATCGACGAGGACTTCCCGTTCGAGATGTTCCGCAGCCTCGGCTACGACCATATCGTCATCCATGGCCAGCGCATGCACCATGGCGTCGCGATCCTCAGCCGGGTCCCGATCGCCGAGGACGACCGCTTCGACTGGCAGGCCAATCGCGAGGCGCGCCACGTCGGCGTCCGCCTGCCTAACGGCGTGCGGCTGGAGAACGTCTACGTTCCCGCCGGCGGCGACGTGCCCGATCGCGATGTGAACCCCAAGTTCGGGCAGAAGCTCGATTTTCTCGAGCGGATGACCGATTGGTCGGCACGCCTGGATGGCCCGACGATCCTCACCGGCGACTTCAACATCGCGCCGCTGCCGAGCGACGTGTGGAGCCACAAGGCGCTGCTCAAGACGGTCAGCCACACGCCGATCGAGGTCGCCGCGCTCGACCGGTTGCAGGCGTCGAACGACTGGGTCGATCTCGGCCGCCACTTCCACCCTGCCCCGGCGCGGCTGCATACCTGGTGGAGCTATCGCTCGCCCGACTTCACCAAGAACGATCGCGGCCGGCGGTTGGATCATATGTGGGCGAGCGGCGACGCGGCCAAGGCGGCGCGCGCCCATATGGTGTTCGAGGATTGCCGCAGCTGGCTGACGCCGTCGGACCATGTGCCGATCATGACCGAGTTCGCCTTTTGAGCGGCGCACGCGACGTCGCGCGGGCGATCGATGCGTTGCGCCGCGGCTGGCCGATCGCGATCCATGCCCCCGGCGAGCCCCCCCTGCCCCTGCTCGCGGTCGAGACCGCCGATCCGCGCGGGCTGGAGGCCTTCATGACGGGCGGGGTCGGTCCGCTGCTGATCTCGGACGGTCGCGCGGCGACGCTGAAGCTGACCAATCAGCTCGCCGCCGCCGATCCCGATACGCCGGTAGTAATCGAGGCGGCGCCGTGGCTCGACTTCAGCACCGCGGTGGCGCTTGCCGATCCGCAATTCGATCTGGCGACGCCGCTCAAGGGGCCGTTCCGCACCGCGGCAGTGACGCGGCCCGCCGCGAGCCTCGCCGCAATCCGGCTGGCGCGGATCGCCGGGCTGCTCCCCGCCTTCTTCATCGACGGCAGCGGTCCCGAAGTGACGATCGCCCCCGCGGCGATCGACGCGCATCAGGACGCGCGCGCGCTGCACCTCGCCACGCGCGCGCGCCTGCCGGTCGATGGCGCCGAGGATGCCGAGATCGTCGCCTTCCGCGCGCCCGATTCGAGCGACGAGCATGTCGCGCTGCTGATCGGCCAGCCCGATGGCAATCCGCCGCTGGTGCGCTTGCACAGCGAATGCCTGACCGGCGACGTGCTCGGCAGCCTCAAATGCGATTGCGGCCCGCAATTGCGCGCCGCGATCGCCGCGATCGCGGCGAATGGCTGGGGCATCCTGCTCTATCTGCGGCAGGAGGGGCGCGGGATCGGGCTGGTCAACAAGCTGCGCGCCTATGCCCTGCAGGATCAGGGATTCGATACCGTCGACGCCAACGTGCGACTGGGCTTTGCGGTCGACGCGCGCGATTTCGGGGTGGCGGCACGGATGCTGGACCTGCTCGGGCAGCGGGCGGTGCGGTTGATGACCAATAATCCGGCGAAAGTGGCGGGACTGGAAGCGGCCGGGGTACGCGTGGTGGAGCGGGTGCCGCACCAGCTGCCGCCCAATCCGCATAATGCGCGCTATCTCGCGACCAAGCGCGATCGGACCGGGCACCAATTGTAAGCCTGGTCCGCTGCGCTACGCGCTGAACGCTTCGGGATCGACGAGTCCGGTCAGGCGGCGCGCTGCGCGGCGCGCGAAGGCCAGGGTGCCGCGTTTGCGCACATGTGCAGGAAGCGGCACCGTATGCGCCTCGCGGATGATCGCGGCGTCATAGCGGTCGGCGACGATCACCCCGGTCCGTTCGGGCAGGAACGCTGCGCCGTCGAGCGGCGCGGTGTCGAACCCCGCCGGCACCGCCCAATAATAACGGTCGCAATGCGCAAGATAGTCCGGCCACTTGCCGTCGCTGAGCAGGTCGGCGCGCGACACCTTGATCTCGACGACGATGAGCTGGCCGCGCGCGTCGATCGCCATCAGGTCGGCGCGACGGCCGCCCTCAAGCGGGACCTCGGCGATGGTGGTGATATCGTGGCGCAGCAGCATCCGCGTCACGCCGCGGGCGACATCCGCAGCACAGATCGCGGGATCGCCGCCGTCCAAACACGAAGCGGGGGCCATGTCCAACATGACCCCCGCTTAGGAACATTATGCGAACAGGACAAGCCTGCCCGGATCGATCAACGATAGAAGACGTGGTTGCCGATCATCGCGATCTTGGTGACGTTGCCGGCGGGGCGGCGGTTGGGCGTGTTGAAGAACAGCGCCTTGGGGGCGGGGCTTTCCCACGCCGCGGCGAGCGCGATCTTGGCGACGGCGAGCGCGGTGCGATAGGCGGCGCGGCCTTCGTCGATCGACGGGATCTCGCCGCCGCGCACGAAGCTGAACTGCCCGCGCTGCTTGACCACCGAGCAAACGTCGGTCGGGAAACGGCCCGACTTCGAGCGGTTGATGATCACGTTGGCTACGGCCAGCTGGCCGGCAAGCGGCTCGCCCTTCGATTCGAAATAGATCGCGCCCGCGAGGCAGCGCTGCGTCGCGTCGACCCGGTCGGCGTCCTGCGCGGCGACGGCTTCGGCGAGGGTGTTGAAACGGTCGTCTTCGGCCTGCTGCTCCGTGGGGATCGGCTCGACCATCGCGGCGGCCTGCGGCGTGGCGCTGGCGGCGGAAACGGGAACCGACACGGGGCTGACCGTGTTGATGATCTGAATGGTCGAGGCCGGCGCGGGAATCGACGTCCGGTCGATGTCCGAGGCCTTGACGGGCGAGCTGTGGCTGATGAGGCCCGCCAGAGAAAAAGTCATCGCCGCGATGGCCGCGGCGCGCTGCATAATCGTCATCTACGTATTCGATATGCGGTTGGACCACGGACCCGATCGGCCAGGCCGATCGTCCGGGCATCCCCCCGACTGCGTCACCGACCCGGATCGCACCCAGGCACAGCACAACGCGCATTCACTGTGCGCGTGGCCTTCGTCACACCGCTGTCATGAGTCAATTCGACGCGATCGTTTCAGCGGCGAACCGTTCGGCTTCCGGGATGTCCAGTTCGATTACCCACAAATCCGGATCGGATTGGCGCCGCCGCCGCCAATAGGCCTCGGCATCCTCGGTCTGGTCCGAATCGGTCAGAGTGGCTTGCCCATCGAAGTCGATCCGGCGTTCGAGCACGCGCGTTGGGCCGTGCCGATCCTCGATCAGCAGCAGGATTGCGCCGCCCTGAGCCTCGCCCTTGGCACGCACCATCGCGATGCCGCCGGCGTCGTTGACCCGCCTCAGCAGCGCGCCGACGATCAGATGCGTCGGCAGCCGGCCGGTCATGCGCTGCGATAGCCGGGCAGGCCCGACAGCGCGATCTGCGAGCGCATGAAGGTGCCGGTGCCGCGCGCGACCTCCTCGCCCTCGGCGTCGATCAGCCGCGCGTCGGCGACGTAGACGCGGCGCTTGCCGCTGATCCAGCGGCCCTCGGCGACGACCGGCCCGGCCTTCAGCGGCCGGGTCAGCAGCAGGTTGAACGCGGTGGTGAGCAGGAAGCGATCGGTGACGAGGCTGTTCGCCGCATAGAAAGCGGCGTCGTCGAGCATCTTGAAATAGCTGGTGCCATGGACCGCGCCGGCGGCGTGATAATGATCCTCGGTCAGCCGGAAGTGGATGCGCGCGACGCCCGCCTCGACGATCTCCAGGCGGGATTCGAACAAGCGGTTGATCGGCGCCGCGGCATAGAGCGATTCCAGCGCGCGATAATGCGCCAGCGCGCCGGCGTCAGGCGGCATCGCGCGCGGCGTCGGCGGTGAACAGGGCATAGAGCGCATCGCGCGATCCCGCGCCGCGCAACTTGGCGAGGAAGGTGCGGTCGCGCAGCCGCCGCGAGACGCGGGCGAGCGCCTTGAGATGCTCCGCCCCCGCGTCGACCGGCGAGACCAGCATGAAGACGAGATCGACCGGCAGGTCGTCGACCGCGTCGAACTCGATCGGCTGGGCGAGCCGCATGAAGACGCCGGTGACGCCGGACAGATCGGGCAGGCGGGCGTGGGGAATGGCGACGCCGCCACCGAAGCCGGTCGAGCCGAGCTTTTCGCGTGCCGCCAGCCGCTCGGCGGCCAGTCGGCCGTCGAGACCGAGCGCGTCCGCGGCGGTGCAGAGCTGGGTGAACAGCGCCTTCTTGTGCGCGACGGCCACGCCCTCATAGACCGCCTCGGGGCGCAGCAGATCGCTGAAGTCGTGCATGCGTTACTCGAATAAACGAAAGGCCCCGCCGGGCCTCTAACGGAACCGGCGGGGCGGGGGAAGGTCAGCGTGCGGCGGACTGGACCGCCTGCTCGCGCTGCGGCTCGACCCAGCCGATCGTGCCGTCGCCGCGGCGATAGACCATGTTGTACGAACCGGTACCCGCATTGCGGAACAGCAGCGCCGCGGTGTTGCGCAGATCGAGCATCATCACCGCATCGGACACGCTGGCATCGGGCACGTCGACGCGCGTCTCGGCGATGATCAGCGGTGCGTCGCCGACATCCTCCTCGCTCGGGGCCGATTCCTGGAACAGGGTGTAACCGGCATTGTCATAGCCCATGTCCTCCTGGATCGCGGCGGCCTCGCCGGCGTGACGGTCCTTGAGGCGGCGCATGTAGCGGCGCAGCTGCGTCTCGATCTTGGCGGCCGCCCCGTCGAACGCGGGATGCGCCTCCTGCGCCTGGTGGCTGCCCTTGAGCACCAGGCCCTTCATGACGTGGACGACGATATCGCATTTGAAGCCGACGTCGTGCGGCCCCTTGCCGAACGTCACCTCGGCGGAGATGGCGCGTTCGAAATGCTTGGTGGCGATACCCTGGAGTCGGTCGCTCACGTGATCCTTGAGCGCGTCGCCGGTCGCGACCTGATGACCAGAAATCCGGATATCCATTATATTCTCCATCATTGTGGGCTGGCCTGTTGGCCTTCACCCGGTTGACGTCATTCCAACGCCCCGACCCCCCAAAGCGGATCCTGTAACTTCGAAACAAATGCTGCGTGCGCTGCAAGTTCCGCGTCCGACGGGCGGAAGACGCGCGGCGGACGGACGGTGACGGGGCGGCGTACCGCGACCTGCGTCGTGGTGGCGATGGGCGCGTCGCTGACCAGGCCGAGCCCGATCTGGCGACCGCCGAGCAATTCGACATAGACCTGCGCAAGGAGCTGCGCGTCGAGCAGCGCGCCGTGGAGGACGCGGTGCGACCGGTCCACGCCGAAGCGCGAACACAAAGCGTCGAGCGTATGCTTGGCGCCGGGATGGCGGCTGCGCGCGATCTGCAGCGTGTCGACCATCCGTTTGACGTGGACGATCGGCCGGCCGCAGCGCTGGAGCTCGCCGTTGAGGAAGGAGAAGTCGAAGCCGGCATTGTGCGCGACCAGCGGCGCGTCGCCGAGGAATTCGATCAGCTCGTCCACACCCTGCGCGAACTTCGGCTTGTCGCTGAGGAAGGCTTCGGAGATGCCGTGCACCGCCTGCGCTTCGGCGGGCATGTTGCGTTCCGGGTGATAATAAGCGTGGAAGGTGCGGCCGGTCTCGACACGGTTGACCATCTCGACGCAGCCGATCTCCACCAGCCGGTCACCACCGGCGAAGCTCAGGCCGGTGGTTTCGGTGTCGAAGACGATCTCGCGCATCCCACCTTTATCAGCCTGCCGGCGGCGCCATGCAAGCGATGACGTGGCGAACCGCCGCACGCGTCCGCTCAAGCGGGACGTCGGTGGCGATGACATAGGTGGCGCGGGCGCGCTTGTCGGCGTCGGGGAGCTGGCGGGCGAGGATCGCGTCGAACTTGGCCGCGGTCATGCCGGGGCGGGCGAGCGTCCGCGCGCGCTGGACTTCGGGCGCGGCGGAGACGACCGCGACGGCGTCGACGTGGCGGTCGCCGCCCGTCTCGAAGAGCAGCGGCACGTCGAAGACGACGAGCGGCGCGTCGGCATGTGCCGCGAGGAAGGCGGCGCGCTCCCCGGCGACGGCGGGATGGACGATCGCCTCGAGCCGCTTCATCGCGGCATCGTCACCGAGGACCGCGGCGGCGAGGGCAGGGCGATACACTCCCTCCGCACCGGTGGTGCCGGGAAAGGCCGCCGCGATCGCCGCGACGAGCCGGCCGCCGGGACCTTGCAGGCGATGGACCGCGGCATCGGCGTCGAAGACGGGCACGCCCTCGGCCGCGAACATCGCCGCCACCGTCGACTTGCCCATGCCGATCGAGCCGGTGAGGCCCAATATCGTCACGCCAGCAGTGCCTCGCGCAATTCGTCGTCGCGATCGCGCGGCGGTTCGGCGCCGAAGAACAGTTCGAAGGCGAGGGCGGCCTGGCCGATCAGCATCTCGAGGCCGTCGACCGTCTCCAGTCCGCGGGCGCGGGCGGCGGCGAGGAGGGGCGTCTCGAGCGGCGAATAGACGATGTCGTAGACGACGCTATCTTCACCAAGTTCACGCAGATCGAGGTCGAGCGGGGGCTGGCCGGTCATGCCGAGCGTGCTGGCGTTGACCAGCAGGCCGGTGTCCGGGGGCAAAGGGGCCGACAGCGGCAGCGCCTGGCCCTTGAGCCCGAAGGCCGATAACAAAACGCCTGCTTTCAATACGTTACGATTGAGCAGCGTGACCGGGCCGACCGCCATCCGGGCGAGCGCGAACAGGATCGCGCGCGCCGCGCCACCGGCGCCGATCACCGTCACCGCGCGGCCGGTGAAATCGAAACCGGCGAGCGGTGCGTAGAAGCCGCCGGCGTCGGTGTTGGTACCGACCGCGACGCCATCCTCGGCGCGGAAGACGGTGTTGAGCGCGCCGATGCCGCCGCGCACGTCGCCGCGATCGTCGACATGGTCGAGCGCGGCGAGCTTGTGCGGCATGGTGACGTTGCAGCCGCGCCAGTCCGGGTCGTCGCGGCGTGCGGCGAAGAAGGCGGGCAGGTCCTCCGCCGTCACCAACGTCTTGCGATAGTCCGCGTCGAGGCCGAGCTGATCGAGCCAGAAGCGATGGATGATCGGCGATTTCGACTGGGCGATGGGGTCGCCGATCACTTCTGCGTAGGGCCGGCCTTCGCCGGCGGGGGCATAGGAATGGGTCATGCGGGGATCACTTCGCGGGTCCGGAGATAGTCGAGGACGTTGAGCAGCGGCAGGCCGAGCACGGTGAACTGGCTGCCGTCGATGCGGCTGAACAGCTGCGCGCCGGGGCCTTCGATCCGGTAGCAGCCGACGCAGCCGGCGATCGCCGGCCATTCCATGTCGAGATACGATTGGATGAAGCCGGGGGAGAGCGGGCGGACGTGCATCCTCGCCGCCTCGACGTGGCGCCAGACCGGGCGGCCGTTCTCGGCGATCACTGCGGCGCTCCACAGATCGTGGCGCGCGCCCGACATGCGGGTCAGGTGATCGGCGGCCTGGTCGCGGCTCTCGGGCTTGTCGAGCAGGCTGCCGTCGGCGAGCGCGACGACGCTGTCGCTGCCGAGCACGAGCCGGCCGGGATGGCGGAGGCTGACCTTGACTGCCTTCAGTTCGGCGAGCGCGTCGGCGAGGTCGCGCGGCTTGCTGCCGGCGAGGGCGGCCTTGGCGGCATCCTCGTCGACGCCGGCGGCGGTCGCCTCGAACGGCACGCCGGCGGCGGTGAGCATCGCGCGGCGGGAGGCGCTCTGCGAGGCGAGGAGGATCATGCGGGGGCTTTCGTCATTGCGGTGTTAGTCCCCGCTTCTCATCCCGGCGGAGGCCGGGAGCCATGGGGGCGATGTGGCTGGTGGTGGTGCGCCACGCCGGCCTCCCGTGTCCATGGGTCCCGGCTTTCGCCGGGATGACGGAGAGGGGGGCCTTTGCAGACCGGACGTCATCCCCGCGCAGGCGGGTGCTTTCGCAGATGACCATTTGGCGTGTTGCGACAGAATTTACATTCCCGTCATGCCGGACTTGATCCGGCATTCCGCTTCTTCCCGCCGTCCGAAGAAGCGGGAGCCCGGCGCAAGGCCGGGGTGACGGAGCCGGGGCGGGGGCCGTGCGCGTCGCTGTCACGTCCGCGTCGCCTTGCGGTCGTTGGCCAGCGCGATGATCGCGGCGGCGGTTTCCTCGATCGAGCGGCGGGTGACGTCGATCACCGGCCAGCCGTTGTCGGCGAACATGCGGCGCGCATAAGCGATCTCGCGCGTCACCGCTTCCTCCTCGACATAGGGGGTGTCGGGCATCTGGTTGAGCGAGAGCAGGCGGTTGCGGCGGATCTGGATCAGCCGATCGGCGCTGGTGGTGAGGCCGACGACGAGCGGATTCTTCAGCGTGAACAGGATGCGCGGCGGCGGGCTCTCGACCACCACCGGGATGTTCGCGGTCTTCCAGCCGCGGTTGGCGAGATAGATCGAAGTCGGCGTCTTCGACGAGCGTGAGACGCCGGCGAGGACGATCTCCGCTTCCTCCCAATCCTCCGAGGCGATGCCGTCGTCGTGCGCGATCGTCCACTGGATCGCGTCGACGCGCGCGAAATAGGCGGCGTCGAGCACGTGTTGGCGACCGGGGCGCGCCTTGGCCTGCTGGCCGAGCAGACCGGACAAGGCGTCGTTGACCGGATCGAGCGGCGCCACCGCGGGCAGGCCGAGCGCGAGGCAGCGCTGTTCGAGGATGCGGCGCGTCGCGACGTTGACCAGCGTGAAGACCACCAGCCCCGGATTCTGCGCGATCTCCTGGAGGATGCGTTCGAGGTGCGCCTCGGTCCGCACCATCGGCCAGAAATGGCGGACCGTCTCGACGTCGTCATATTGGGCGAGCGCCGCCTTGGCGATGTTCTCCAGCGTCTCGCCGGTCGAGTCCGAGAGGAGGTGGAGGTGGAGGCGCATCATCGCGCGCTCCGGGGCAGACCTGTGGACAACATGGGCATAAGGGATAGGGCAAGTCGGCACCCCCGCCAAGCGACCCGGCGGCGGTGGACAACCCGCATTCCATCCACAATTGCGCACACAGGGCATGGTTTTATCCACAGGCTGTGGATCGTGTTGACGGCCTGCCCCGAATCCCCGGTGAATCCCCGATCCTTGCCGGTCAACCTGTGGGTGATTACGGGACGAAACGCTTTATCCCGCGTTCCACGTGCCAACCACTGCAACAATCTTTTCTAGATTCTTCTTAGATAGGAAGAAGGCCCTGTCCGATCCTGTGAACAAGCCGCTCCTTGCCGTCCTCAAGGGTGCGAAACCGTCGATGCCGCCGATGTGGCTCATGCGTCAGGCGGGGCGCTACCTTCCCGAGTATCGCGCGCTGCGGGCGGAGAAGGGCGGCTTCCTGGCGCTCGCCACCGATCCCGAGGCGGCGGCGGAAGTGACGGTGCAACCGATCCGGCGCTTCGGCTTCGACGGCGCCATCCTGTTCTCCGACATCCTGATGGTGCCCTGGGCGCTGGGCCAGGAGCTGACCTTCGGGCCGGGCGAGGGACCGCGGCTGACGCCACCACTCGTCGATCATGCGCTGGCGGCGCTGCAACGGGTGCCTGAGCGGCTCGAGCCGGTCTATGGGACCTGCGAGCGGGTGGCCGCCGCCTTGCCGCCCGAGACGACGTTTCTGGGCTTTGCGGGGTCACCGTGGACGGTGGCGACCTATATGGTCGCGGGCGCCGGGTCGAAGGACCAGGGCGAGACGCGCGGCTTCGCTTATGCCGACCCGGCGGCGTTCGATGCGATCATCGCTGCGATCGTGACGATGACGATCGACTATCTGGCGCGGCAGATCGCGGCGGGCGTCGAGGCGGTGCAGCTGTTCGACAGCTGGGCGGGGTCGCTGTCGCCGGCACAGTTCGAACGCTGGGTGATCGCCCCCAATGCGGCGATCGTCGCCGGCCTGCGCGCGCGCTGTCCGGAGGCGTGCATCATCGGCTTTCCCAAGGGCGCGGGCGGCAAGCTGCCGGCCTATGCCCGCGAGACCGGCGTCGATGCGATCGGGCTCGACGAGACGGTCGATCCGCTGTGGGCGGATGCGGTCCTGCCCGCGGGGCTGCCGGTGCAGGGCAATCTCGATCCACTGGCGCTGCTCGCCGGGGGGGCGGCGCTGGACGACGGGATCGACCGGGTGCTCGCGGCGTTCCGCGACCGGCCGCACGTCTTCAACCTGGGGCACGGCATCGGCCAGTTCACGCCGATCGCGCATGTCGAGCATCTGGTCGCGCGGGTGAGGGGATCGTGATGGAATTTTTGTCAGGCGCCTATCTGTGGATCGTGGCGGCGCATGTGATCTTCGTCATCTTCTGGATGGCGGGGCTGTTCATGCTGCCGCGCTATCTGGTCTATCATCAGGAGGCGCTGGTCGCCGGGCGGGCCGAGGAGGCGGCCTTGTGGGTCGAGCGGGAGAGCAAGCTGCGTGCGATCATCCTCACCCCGGCGATGATCGTGGTGTGGGTGCTCGGGCTGACGTTGGCGACCGTCGGCCAGCATTGGGGTGAGGGGTGGCTGCACGCCAAATTGCTCTTCGTGCTGGTGCTGTCGGGCTATCACGGCTGGGCGGTGGGCTATGCCAAGACGCTGGCGCGGGGCGTGATGAAGCTCGATGGCCGGCGGTTGCGGATGATCAACGAGGTGCCGGCGCTGGCCGGTGCGGTGATCGTCGTACTGGTGTTCGTAAAGCCTTTTTGATAATAGTTGATAGTGACCGGGGGTCGCGGGAGGCGGTAATGATCAGTGCGGATTTGGGGCAGCAGCTCGAGACGTTCGTCGCCGACCTAGTGCAGACCGGGCGGTATAATTCAAAGAGCGAGGTGCTGCGGGAAGGCGTGCGTCTCGTTCAGGAACGCGAAGCATGGCTTGCCGCCGTGCATGCGGGGATCAAGCGCGGCTTGCAGGATGCGGATGCGGGGCGGACCAAGCCTGCGGAAGAAGTCTTCGATCGGCTCGAGGCGAAATACCGCGCGATGCCGCCGATCGGGGAATGATTGTCCGGCTGAGTAGCTCGGCCGAGGACGACTTGGAGGATATCGGCGACTATATCGCGCGCGAAGATCCCAGGTCGGCGGTCGAACATGTCCGTGTGCTGAGAGCGAAGTGCATGGACTTGGCCTATTTTCCTCGTCGGTTTGCGCTGGTCGCTGGCCAGGAACCAGAAGGCGTCCGCCGTCGCGTCCATGGCAATTACGTGATCCTCTACCGTATCGATGACGCCGCAGTCGTTATCCTCCACATCGTTCACGGCGCTCGTGATTATGGCAGGCTGCTCTAAGCCCGCTTGACGAACCCCCTCCACGCTCTTACCTCCTGAACACGCGTAGAGCTGCCGTCCGGTGGTTCCGCGTTCCTCCTTGGCTATCGTCGCTGCGAGTCCTTCGCCGATTTGAGCCACTCCCCCGCTTACGCATTCGGATTATTCCATGCATCTTAGAGACTTGAAGAAAAAGACCCCCGCCGAGCTGGTCAGCATGGCCGAAGAGCTGGGGGTCGAGGGCGCCTCGACGCTGCGCAAGCAGGATCTGCTGTTCGCGATCCTGAAGGTGCAGGCCGAGAATGGCGACCAGATCATGGGCCTCGGCACGATCGAGGTCCTGCAGGACGGCTTCGGCTTCCTGCGCAGCCCAGAGGCCAATTACCTCGCCGGGCCGGACGACATCTACGTCTCGCCCAATCAGGTCCGCAAGCACGGCCTGCGCACCGGCGACACCGTCGAGGGCGAGATCCGCGCCCCCAAGGACGGCGAGCGCTATTTCGCGCTGACCAAGCTGACCAGCGTCAATTTCGACGATCCCGAGGCGGTCCGCCATCGCGTCAATTTCGACAACCTCACGCCGCTCTATCCGGAATCGAAGCTGACGCTCGACCCGGCCGATCCGACGCAGAAGGACAAGTCGGCGCGCGTCATCGACATCGTCTCGCCGCAGGGCAAGGGCCAGCGCACGCTGATCGTCGCGCCGCCGCGCGTCGGCAAGACGGTGATGCTCCAGAACATCGCGCGCGCGATCTCGGACAATCACCCCGAGGTGTTCCTGATCGTGCTGCTGATCGACGAGCGGCCCGAAGAGGTCACCGACATGCAGCGCAGCGTGAAGGGCGAAGTGGTGTCGTCGACTTTCGACGAGCCGGCGCAGCGCCACGTTCAGGTCGCCGAGATGGTGATCGAAAAGGCCAAGCGCCTCGTCGAGCACAAGAAGGACGTCGTGATCCTGCTCGACAGCATCACCCGCCTTGGCCGCGCCTACAACACCGTCGTGCCGTCGTCGGGCAAGGTGCTGACCGGCGGCGTCGACGCCAACGCCTTGCAGCGGCCCAAGCGCTTCTTCGGCGCGGCGCGCAACATCGAGGAGGGCGGCTCGCTCTCGATCATCGCCACTGCGCTGATCGACACCGGCAGCCGCATGGACGAGGTGATCTTCGAGGAGTTCAAGGGCACCGGCAATTCCGAGATCGTGCTCGACCGCAAGGTCGCGGACAAGCGCGTCTTCCCGGCGCTCGACGTCGGCAAGTCGGGCACCCGCAAGGAAGAACTGCTGGTCGACAAGGACAAGCTGTCGAAACAATGGGTGCTGCGCCGTATCCTCATGCAGATGGGGACGATCGACGCGATGGAGTTCCTGCTCGACAAGATGAAGAACTCGAAGACCAACGAGGATTTCTTCGACAGCATGAACCAGTAACCCTTGCGTTCGCCCCGTGCCGGTCGATCCTTCGGCCGGCGCGCGGGGCCCATCACGATAGCGCGACGCGCGGAAGCATGGCTTTCGCGCGTCGCTGCGTTATGGACCTATGATCAACCGGGAGTTTGAAACGTGTCCATCATCGCCATGCTGAGCGCCGCCGCCGCCAGCGGGCCGGGGTCTCCGGCCGAGATCTGGCAGCATATCCTCAACGACTTCTCCAATATCGGCTCCCCCGCCGCGCTCGCCGCCTTCATCCAGGTGCTGATGATCGACGTGGTGCTCGCCGGCGACAATGCGATCGTCGTCGGCGCGCTCGCTGCGGGCCTGCCGGTAGACCAGCGCAAGAAGGTGATCCTGATCGGGATCATGGCGGCGCTGGTGCTGCGCATCGTCTTCGCGCTGGCGGTGAGCTGGCTGCTCGGCGTGATCGGGCTGATCTTCGCGGGCGGCATCCTGCTGCTGTGGGTGGCGTGGAAGATGTGGCGCGAGCTGCGCGAGCATGGCAACGCCGGCTCGCCCGAAATCGATGGCGACGAGACGTCGGGGCTGAAGCCTGCCAAGAGCTTCGCCGCGGCGGCCTGGGCGGTGGCGGTCGCCGATGTCTCGATGAGCCTCGACAACGTGCTGGCGGTCGCCGGCGCGGCGCGCGAGCATCCCGGCATCCTGATCATCGGCCTGCTGCTGTCGGTGGCGATGATGGGGATAGCGGCGAACCTGATCGCCAAATATATCGAGCGCTATCGCTGGATCGCCTATGTCGGGCTTCTGGTGATCCTCTATGTCGCGGGCAAGATGATCTACGAAGGGGTCGTCGACCCGCAGGTCGGGGTGCTGACCTTGTTCTGATGCAGAAAGGGGGGCCGTCGAGCCCCCCTTTTTCGTTCTAGCGTCGGTAGACCGGCGTCGTCGCGTTCGTACCCTTCACAAGATTGATCGCGTTGTCGCAGCCCGATTCGTAGACGTAGCCTTCGCCGGATGCGATGATCTCATGATTGGCGGCCTTCAACCGCCAACGCCATTGCGCGCCCTGCTGATACTTTTCGAAATACATGCTTTTCCTCTCCTGGCGGCTCATCGACCGCCAGGAGAGAATAAGAAGTAAGATCAATGTTTCGCAGCGGCTTTCGTATCCAATTCGGCGCTATCGCGCGAGCTTAGCCGAGATGCTCCGCGAAGAAGGCGGCGGTGCGTTCGTCGGCGAGGCGGGCGGCGTCCTCGGAGCGGCGCTTGCCGAATTGCGCGGCGAAGCCGTGATCCTCTCCGGGGTAATCGTGGAGCGTCACCTTGGGATGGTCGTCGAGGCCGGCGTGCATCCGGGCCTGCGCGTCCTTGTCGACGAAATGATCCTCCTGCGGCACGTGGAGGAGGACGGGATTGGCGATGGCATGTTTCTCGCCGATCAGGCCGTCGATGCCGACGCCGTAATAGCCGACCGAGGCATCTACGTCGGTGCGGGCGGCGGTCATGAAGGCGAGGCGGCCGCCGAGGCAATAGCCGACCGCGCCGACCTTGGCGGTGAGCCCGGTGCCCGTCTGGGCGTCGTTGAGCATGGTCCGCGCGGTGCGGATCGTCGCTTCGATGTCGCGGACGCCGGCGTCCTGATCGAACTGGCCCATCAGCCCGAGCGCCTGCTGCATCTCGGCGGGGACGTCGGGATCGAGCTGGATGCCCGGCGCGATTTGCCAGAACAGGTCGGGGGCGAGGGCGAGATAGCCGTCGGCGGCGAAGGCGTCCGCCTTGGCGCGAATGCCGGCGTTGACGCCGAAAATCTCTTGGATGACGACGATCGCCGCGCGCGGCGTACCGACGGGTTCGGCGACGTAGACGTCGAAGCGGCCGCGGTCGTCGCGTGTCTCGATCTGGATGGTCTTGGTCATGGGGGTCCTCTCGCGCGTGGGAGCGCGCTGAGCTATGCAGCGGGGCTGAAGGCTGCTCAAGGGGCGACGCGTATGAAGCTAACGGTGAACGTGGATCTGACCCCGGAAGAGGCGCGGCGGGCGATGGGACTGCCCGATCTGACGCCCCTGCACGATCGCTATGTCGCGTCTTTGCTCGAAGCGATGAACGGACAGGTGCGGCCCGAACTGCTCGAGACGATGATGAAGAACTGGGCGCCGATGGGCGATGCCGGTCTGGCGATGTGGCGGCAGATGTTCGACCAGGCGACCGGCGGAGGGAAGACGGGCAATTGAGCGAGACGATCTTCGCGCTGTCGAGCGGTGCGGCGCCCGCGGGGATCGGCGTGATCCGGGTCAGCGGGGCGCATGCGTTCGCCGCAGTGGCGCGGATCGCGGGCAGCGTGCCACCGGCGCGGACCGCGCGGGTGCGCGCGTTGCGCGATGCGGAGGGCGCACTGCTCGACCGCGCGTTGGTGCTGACGTTTCCCGGGCCGGCGAGCGCGACCGGCGAGGACCTCGCCGAACTGCATTGTCATGGCGGGCGGGCGGTGATCGCGGCGGTGTTGCGCGCGCTCGGGGGGCAATCCGGATTGCGGCCGGCGCTGGCCGGCGAGTTTACCCGGCGGGCGCTGACCAACGGGCGGATCGATCTGGCGGAGGCGGCGGGCCTCGCCGACCTGCTGTCGGCGGATACCGAGCGGCAGCGGGTCGCGGCGCTCGCCGCGGCGGAAGGGATGGTCAGCCAGCGCGTGCGCGGCTGGCTCGACCGGTTGGCGATGCTCGCCGCAGTGACCGAGGCGCAGCTCGACTTCGCCGATGAGGACGATGTCGGCACCGATCAGATGGGTGCGGTGCGCGAAGGGCTGGCGAACCTTGCGGCGGACCTGCGCGGCGTGCTTGCGATGCCGCCGGTCGAGCGCTTGCGCGATGGCGTACAGGTCGTGCTCGCCGGACCGCCAAACAGCGGCAAGTCGACGCTGATCAATCTGCTCAGTCAGCGCGAGGTCGCGATCGTCTCGGCGATCGCTGGCACGACGCGCGACCGGATCGAGGCGACGGTGACGCGGGCCGGCCTCGTCTATGTGCTGACCGATACCGCGGGGCTGACAGAGAGCGCCGATCCCATCGAGCGGATAGGGGTGGAACGCGCGGCAGGAGCGATCGTGCGCGCCGACCTGTTGCTGTGGCTCGGCGATGATACGCCACCGCGCGCGGACGCGATCTGGGTGCAGGCGCGGAGCGATGCGCCGGGGCGGGGGGCGATCGTCGAAGCGGACGTTGCCGTGGCGCAGTCCGATGTAGCGAGCGTTGAGCGGCTCTGGGAGATGATCGCGGCACGGGCGGAGGCGTTGATGCCGCGGGGGGATGCGGTCGCTTTCCGGGAAAGCGAGCGGGCGGCCTGTACGGCGGCGCTGGCGGCGATCGAGCGGGACGAGGCGGATGCCTTGATCGTCGCGGAGCAGCTGCGGCTGGCGATACGGGCGCTAGGCGGGATACTCGGGATCGACGCGACGGAGGTGATGCTCGACACGTTATTCGGGCGCTTCTGCATCGGGAAATGATGTTCCACGTGGAACGTCGTGATCGATAGCGGGGTTAGCGCGGGTGCCGCAGAGGGACCTTCGTGGGTGAATGTTCCACGTGAAACATAGAATTGGCGCCCAAATGTCGTGTTCCACGTGGAACACTTTTGACCTCCGGTCTCTGCTCGCATAGGCGAACGACATGTATGACGTGATCGTCGTTGGCGGTGGCCACGCCGGAACCGAAGCCGCCGCGGCTGCCGCGCGGCGGGGCGCCCGGACCCTTCTCCTCAGTCATGACCGCAATCAGATCGGTGCGATGTCGTGCAATCCCGCGATCGGTGGCCTCGGCAAGGGGCATATCGTCCGTGAGGTCGATGCCTTCGACGGGCTGATCGGGCGGGCGGCCGATGCCGCGGCGATCCATTATCGGATGCTCAACCGCAGCAAGGGCGCAGCGGTGCAGGGGCCGCGGGTGCAGGCCGATCGCCGGCGCTATGCTGCGGTGATCCAGCGGATGCTCGGCTCGCTCCCGATGCTGACGATCGCCGAGGGGGATGTCGACGCGCTGAGTCTCAACGGCGCGCGCATCGATGGTGTCCTGCTGGGTGACGGCACCCGCATCTGTGGCAGGACGGTGGTGCTGGCCACGGGTACGTTCCTCGGCGGGCGCATGTTCCGTGGCGACGAGCGACACGAGGGCGGCCGGATCGGCGAGCGGCCGGCGCGCAAGCTCGCCGAGCAATTACGCGCGCTGGCATTGCCGCTCAGCCGGTTGAAGACCGGGACGCCGCCGCGGCTCGACGGGCGGACGATCGATTGGGCGCAGCTCGAGGAACAGCGGTCGGACGTCCAGCCCTGGACGATGTCGCCGATGACCGAGCGCCGGCTGCTGCCGCAGATCGCCTGCGCGGTGACGCGGACGAGCGCGGCGACGCACGACCTGATCCGTGGCGGGCTCGACCGGTCGCCGCTGTTCGGCGGTGCGATCGAAGGGCAGGGGCCGCGCTACTGTCCCTCGATCGAGGACAAGGTGCATCGCTTCGGCGACCGTGACGGGCATCAGGTGTTCCTCGAACCCGAGGGGCTGGACGATACCACCGTCTATCCCAACGGCCTGTCGACCTCGCTGCCGACCGACGTGCAGGCGGCGATGATCCACAGCATCGCCGGGCTGGAGCGGGCGCGGATCACCATGCCCGGCTATGCGGTGGAATATGATTACCTCGACCCGCGGGCGCTCGATGCGACGCTGGCGCTGGCGGCGATCCCCGGCGTCTATTGCGCGGGCCAGCTCAATGGCACGACGGGCTATGAGGAGGCGGCGGGGCAGGGGCTCGTCGCCGGCCTCAATGCCGCGGCCACGGCTTGCGATCTGGCGCCGTGCGTGCTCGACCGCGCGTCGAGCTATACCGGCGTCATGATCGACGATCTTGTCCTGCAAGGCGTCACCGAGCCATATCGGATGCTGACCGCGCGCGCGGAATATCGGCTGTCGTTGCGCGCCGACAATGCCGAGACGCGGCTTGGTCCGATTGCCGAGACGCTCGGGTGCCTCGGTGACGAGCGGCTGGCGCAGCAGCGTCGCCGGGGGGAGGCAAAAGCGGCGGTGCGTGACGCGCTGACGCAGACGGTCACCGCCGCTGGGATTGCGGCGGCGGGCGTCCATGTCGCGCAGGATGGCAGTCGTCGCAGCCTGTACGAATGGCTGCGGATGGGCGAGCTCGATCTCGATCGCGTAGCGCCGGGGGTGCGGCAGATGGCACCGGCGGCGATCGTCGACGAGGTCGTCGAGGATGCGCGCTATGCTCCCTATATCGAGCGACAGGCGGAGGAGGTCGCGCGGATGCGCCGCGACGAGGCGGTGCCCCTCGCGGCGGAGCTGGATTATACGGCGATCCCCGGATTGTCGAACGAGATGATCGACCGGCTTGGCAAGGCGCGTCCGGCGTCGCTCGGCGCGGCGGCGCGGGTGCGCGGCGTAACGCCCGCGGCGCTGTCGGCGATCTATCTTTATGCGCAGCGGCGGGCGGCATGACCGAGGATGACGCACGGGCCTTGTTCGTCGATCGGTTCGGCGAGACCAAGACCGCACAGGTGGCGACCTTCCTCGACCTCGTTCGCGAAGAGAACGAACTCCAGAATTTGATCTCGCCGGCGAGCGTCGCGTCCATCTGGGCGCGGCACGGGGTGGATTCGGCGCAGTTATTGTTCCACGTGAAACACTCGGGTGGGTCGTGGCTCGATATCGGGACCGGCGGTGGTTTCCCCGGAATGGTGGTCGCGATCTTGCGCGACGATCCGGTGACGATGGTTGAACCGCGCAAGAAGCGGGCGGCGTTCCTGCAAGCGTGTGTCGAGCGGCTTGAGTTGCATCATGCCACCGTTTCGGCGGCCAAGGTCGAGGGGATCGAAGGGCGGTTCGCGATAATCTCGGCACGCGCGGTCGCATCGGTAGAAAAGCTTTTGCAAGCGGCGGAGCATTGCGCCACACCAGCAACACGCTGGATCCTCCCCCGCGGACGGATCGAGGCCGAAGAATTGGCCCGTCTACAGCGTGACCGAACTAGAGTGTTTCACGTGGAACATAGTTTGACCGATCCTCAATCCTCGATCCTGATCGTGGATCGCAACCAAGGACGCGCGCGATGACCTGTATTGCGGTGGCCAATCAGAAGGGCGGCGTGGGCAAGACCACCAGTGCGATCAACCTCGCCACCGCTCTGTCGGCGACGGGCAAGACCGTATTGCTGATCGACCTCGATCCGCAGGGCAATGCCTCGACCGGGCTCGGGATCAGCCAGGCGCAGCGCGGCCGCTCGAGCTATCACGTGCTGATCGGCGAGGCCGAGATCGGCGACACGGTGATCACCACCAAAGTACCGCGGCTCGATCTGGTGCCCGCGACGCAGGATTTGTCGGGAGCGGAGATCGAGCTGGTCGAGTTCGAGCACCGGACGCATCGTCTCGATCGCGCGCTCGCGCAGACCAAGGACCGCTGGGACATCGTGCTGATCGATTGTCCACCGTCGCTGGGGCTGCTGACGATCAACGCGATGGTCGCCGCGGACAAATTGCTGGTGCCGCTGCAATGCGAATTCTTCGCGCTGGAGGGGCTGTCGCAATTGCTGACCACCGTCGAGCGCATCCGCGAGCGGTTCAATCCCGGTCTGGCGATCCTCGGCGTCGCGCTGACGATGTACGATCGCCGTAACCGGCTGACCGAGCAGGTGTCGGCCGACGTGCGTGCGGTGCTGGGGCAGGTGGTGTTCGATACGGTGATTCCGCGCAACGTCCGCCTGTCGGAGGCGCCGAGCCACGGGCTGCCGGCGCTGATCTACGATTATCGCTGTTCGGGGTCGCAGGCCTATATCGATCTCGCGCGCGAGCTGATCGCGCGTCTGCCGCAGCCTCCCGCAACCGCGGCGGCGGCATGAGCGATGCGGCGAAGCGCAGCCGGCCCGCGGGGCTCGGCCGTGGCCTGAGCGCGCTGCTCGGCGAGATGGCGAGCGAGGCCCCGGTCAGCCCCGGTGCCGAGGGCAAGGTCCCGTCGGGCGTGCGCATGTTGCCGGTGAGCGCGCTGACTCCGCATCCCGGCCAGCCGCGGCGCCATTTCGACGATGCGCTGCTCGACGAGCTGGCGGCGTCGATCGCGTCGCGCGGGCTGATCCAGCCGATCGTCGTGCGACCGCATGGCCACGATTATCAGATCGTCGCGGGCGAGCGGCGCTGGCGGGCGGCGCAGCGTGCGCGGCTGCACGAGGTGCCCGTCGTCGTTCGCGACTTCGACGATGCGCAGACGCTCGAAATCGCGCTGATCGAGAACATCCAGCGCCAGGATCTCAATGCGATCGAAGAGGCGCAGGCCTATCAGCGGCTTGCCGGCGAATATGGCCATACGCAGGAGGCGCTCGCCAAGATCGTCCACAAGTCGCGCAGCCACGTCGCTAACCTATTGAGATTGTTGGAATTACCCGAGGCGGTGCAGGATCGGGTGACCGATGGCTCGTTGTCGATGGGGCATGCGCGCGCGTTGCTCGGATCGCGCGACGTCGAGATGCTCGCCGAACAGGTGGTGGCGCGCGGCCTGTCGGTGCGCGAGACCGAAAAGCTCGCCAAGGGCGCCAAGCTGGAGCGGGCAGGGGGCATTCGCGACCGTTCGCCGGCACCCGCACCGGACGCGGACATCGCGGCGCTGGAACGGCAATTGTCCGATCTGCTCGGGCTGCACGTCCGCATCGCGCATAGCGAGAAGGGCGGGACGATCACGCTGACCTATTCGACGCTCGATCAGCTCGACATGGTCTGCCAGCGGCTGACCGGGGATTCGATCTGATGATCCTGCGCAGCGACGAACAGGACGATCTGCCGACCGCGGCGGGTGGGACGATGCGGGTGCATTGGTTCCGGCCGGCGGGGGAGGGGCGGTTCCCCGGGCTGGTGCTCTATTCGGAGATCTATCAGGTCACCGACCCGATCCGGCGGCTGGCGGCGTTCTTCGCCGGCCATGGCTATGTCGTCGCGGTGCCCGAGGTTTATCACGAGTATGAGGCGCCGGGGACGGTGTTGCGCTACGATGCCGAAGGAACCGCGCGCGGCAACGATCTCAAGGTCACCAAGCCGGTCGCGGCCTTCGATGCCGATGCAGCGTTGGTGCTGGATGCGTTGGCCGGGCATCCGGCCTGTTCGGGGCGGCTGGGGACGGTCGGCGTCTGTCTCGGCGGGCATCTCGCCTATCGCGCGGCGCTCGACCCGCGGGTGAGCGCGGCGGCGTTTTTCTATCCGACCGATATCCATTCGGGTCTGTTGGGCGCCGGGCGGTCGGACGACAGCCTCGCGCGGATGGCGGAGTTGCGCGCCGAGACGCTGTTCGTGTTCGGGCGGCAGGACCCGCATGTGCCCTTCGCCGGGCGCGAGACGATCCGGGCGCGGCTCGAGGCGGTCGGCGCGACCTACGAATGGCATGAGGTGAACGGACAGCATGCCTTCCTGCGCGACGAGGGGCCGCGCTACGATCCGGCGTTGTTCGTCGCGGCGACGGGCTGGGCCTTGGCGCTGTTCGGGCGGGTGCTGCGCTAGGATCCCGCGGGGGCTAACCCCGGCGTTCGACGCCCCGCGTCAGCTCGGTCAGCGCGTGATCCGCCAGCACGCTGCCGGCATTGCCGCTCGCCATGATCGCGCGTTCGGCGTGGCGGACGCGGGTGAGCGCGGTGGCGAGCATCGCCGGCGTCCAGCGGCGCAGCGCCTGTGCGGTGGCGGCTTCCTCCTTGAAGAAGATGCGGTGGCGTTTGAAGACGGTGTCCTGCGTCGCGCCGGCGTCGATCTCCGCCTTCATCTCGGCGAGCGTCATCAGCCGCCGGGCGAGCAGGCGCAGCCAGGGGATGGGGGAGGTGCCCGCCTCGCCCAACCGGCCGAGTTCGGCGCCGAGCGCGGCGGTATGGCCGGTGACGACCGCCTCGACCACCTGCGTCATCTCCGCCTCGCCGAGATCGGCACCGATCGCGTCGAGCGCGGCGTCGTCGAGGTCGTGCGGGCGATCGGGGGCGGCGTCGAGGAACAGCGCCACTTTCTCGATCTCGCGTGACAGCACCGCGCGATCGCCGCCACAGGTCGCTGCGAGCCGTGCCGCGGCGCTGTTGGTCGGGCGCAGGCCCTGGTCGCGCGCCATCACCGCCGCCAGCCGTTCGAGATCGGCGGCGCTCGGTTCATAAGCGGCGAAGGCCATTGCACGGCGGGAGTCGATCGCCAGTTTGACGATCTTGGCGGTCGACTTGACCGTGGGCGCAAGCGCAACCACCGGGTTGCCGGCATGATCCGCCGCGAGCAGTGCGGTGAATGCGTCGAGGCATTCCTCGCCCGCCGGCGAAACGCGGATATGCCGCGCACCGCCGAACAACGACATCGACGCCGCCTCGTCGGACAGGCGCGCCGGGTCGGAGCGGAGCGTCGCACCGTCGAGATCGATGCGTTCCGCCTCCGGCCCCATCGCCTTGGCGAACAAGGCGGCGAGTTCGGCGGTCGCCGAGCCGTCCGGCCCGTGCAGCAGATACAGGCGGATATCGGGCGAGGGGCGTTCGAGCGCGGACCTTATGTCGCGCGCATTGGCTTTCATCGTGCCGGGCGGCTGCGCGCGTAGACGGCGACGCGCGCGACGATCTGGTCGGCGACGATGCCGGCGAGCCGTTCGAGCGCGGTATTCTCCGCCGCGATCGTCGCATATTCGGACTGGACGACGTCGATGCCCGCGTCCGACCCGGCGGTGTCGTCGAGCAGCACGCTGCCGTCGGCGAGGTTCACCAGCTGGAAGCGCGCGCGCAAGGTGCGGCGTTCGCGAGTGACGCTGTCGTCGCGGCGCACGCCGAAGCCGGCGATCTTGTCGTCGAGCCGCACGTCGAGCCGATATTGCGGCGTGCCGCCGGCGGCGAGCCGGTCGCGCAGCGCGTTGCTCATCAGCCAGCCCGATTTGCCGTCGATCGGCGTCACCTCGATATGCGCGAGCGTGCCGGCGACGGCGCCGCCCGACCCGCCGCTGTAGAGCGGGCGCAGGCCGCAACCCGAAACGAGCAGCGCGAGCGGCGCGAGGAGCAGGATGGTCCTGATCGAAGCCTTGGTCATGCGACGATGTTCACGAGGCGTCCGGGCACGACGATCACCTTCCTGGGGGGCTTGCCGTCGAGCAGGCGCGCGATCTTGTCGGCGGCGAGCGCGGCGGCCTCGATATCCTCGCGAGCCATGTCCTTGGGCAAAGTCAGCGTGTCGCGCAGCTTGCCGTTGACCTGCACCGCGATCGTCACTTCGTCCTCGACGAGCAATTTGGGGTCGACCTCGGGCCAGGCGGCGTCGGCGATCAGTCCGTCAAAGCCCTTGGCGGCCCAGGCTTCCTCGGCGACATGCGGCACCATCGGCGCGACCAGCAGCATCAGCGTGTAGATCGCATTGCTGCGCGACGCGCTCGGCTCCGCGCGTTCGATCGCGGTGCAGAGTTCGTACAGCTTGGCGACCGCCTTGTTGAAGGCGAGCGCCTCGATGTCCTGTTCGATGCCGAGGATCGTCTGGTGCAGCTTGCGGTCGAGCGCGACGTCGCCGCCCCCGCCGGGGGCCGCGCCGTCGTCGCCGTCGAACAGCCGCCACAACCGCTGGATGAAGCGCCACGCGCCCTCGATCCCCGATTCGCTCCACGGCAGGTCGCGCTCGGGCGGCGAATCGGACAGCATGAACCAGCGCGTCGCATCGGCACCGTAACGATCGACGATCGGCTCGGGATCGACGGTGTTCTTCTTCGACTTCGACATCTTCTCGACGCGGCCGACGGTGACCGGCTGGCCGGTGGCGACCTCGAGCCCGTCGCGGACGTCATCAGGGGAGAGCCAGCGGTTGTCGGCCGATTTGTACGTCTCGTGCGTCACCATGCCCTGCGTGAACAGGCCGGTGAACGGCTCGGCGATATCGAGCTGCCCCATATGCTTGAGCGCGCGCGTCCAGAAGCGTGCGTAGAGCAGGTGGAGGATCGCATGCTCGACCCCGCCGATATACTGGCCGACCGGCAGCCAGCTCTCTGCGACCGCACGATCGAACGGCCGGTCCTTGGGCTGGCTGGCGAAGCGGATGAAATACCACGACGAATCCGCGAAGGTATCGAGCGTGTCGGTCTCGCGCACCGCCGGCTTGCCGCACGCCGGGCAATCGACGTGCTTCCACGCCTGATGCCGGTCGAGCGGGTTGCCGGGGACGGTGAAGGACACGTCCTCGGGCAGCACGACGGGAAGCTGGTCCTTGGGGACCGGCTGCACGCCGCATGCCTCGCAATGGATGATCGGGATCGGCGTGCCCCAATAGCGCTGGCGGCTGACGCCCCAGTCGCGCAGGCGATAGACGGTCGAGCCCTTGCCCCAGCCGCCCGCCTCGGCACGGCGGATCACCTCGCGCTTGGCGTCCTCGACATCCATGCCGTCGAGGAAGTGCGAGTTCACCAAAGCGCCGGGGCCGGTATAGGCCTCGTCCCCGGTGAAGACGGGATCGGTCCGGTCGCCGTCGGAGACGACGCGCTGCACGGGGATGCCGTATTTGCGCGCGAAGTCGAGATCGCGCTGGTCGTGCGCGGGGACGCCCATCACCGCGCCGGTGCCGTAATCCATCAGCACGAAATTGGCGATGTAGATCGGCAACCGGCGGGTTGTATCGAACGGATGTGCGGCGGTGAGGCCGGTGTCGAAGCCGAGCTTCTCCTGCGTCTCCAGTTCGGCGGCGGTGGTGCCGCCCTGCTTGCAGCGCTCGATGAACGCCGCGACCTCGGGCCGCTCGGCGATCGATTGCGCGATCGGGTGATCCGCGGCGACCGCGACGAAGCTCGCGCCGAAGATCGTGTCGGGGCGGGTCGAGAAGACCTCGACCGTGCCGCCGTCCGACACCGCGAAGCCGAAGGTCAGCCCCTGGCTCTTGCCGATCCAGTTCTCCTGCATCAGCTTGACCTTGTCGGGCCAGTGTTCGAGCTTGCCGAGACCCTCGATCAGCTCGTCGGCGAAGTCGGTGATCTTGAGGAACCACTGGCTGAGCTTGCGCTTCTCGACCAGCGCGCCCGAACGCCAGCCGCGCCCGTCGATCACCTGTTCGTTGGCGAGGACGGTCATGTCGACCGGGTCCCAATTGACCGCCGATTCCTTGCGATAGACCAGCCCGGCGGCGAACATGTCCAGGAACAGCGCCTGTTCGTGGCCGTAATAATCGGGTTCGCAGGTGGCGAGTTCGCGGCTCCAGTCGAGCGCGAAGCCGAGCCGCTTCAGCTGGGCCTTCATCGTCGCGATATTCTCGCGCGTCCAGCTGCCGGGATGGACCTGCTTTTCCATCGCCGCATTTTCGGCGGGCATGCCGAACGCATCCCAGCCCATCGGGTGGAGCACTTCATAGCCGCGCATGCGGCGGAAGCGCGCGAGCACGTCGCCCATCGTGTAATTGCGCACGTGCCCCATGTGGATGCGCCCCGACGGATAGGGGAACATCTCGAGCACGTAGCTCTGCGGCTTGCCGCTATCGTCGCGGGCGGCAAAGGTCTGGCGGTCGTCCCAGACCTTCTGCCAGGTCGAGTCCGCTTGCAGCGCGTTGAAACGCGTAACCATGGTCTGGATTAGCCCGCGATGGACGCGCGGCGCAGATCGCGGGCCCGGGTGAGGATGACGTCTTCGAGCTTCTGCGTGGTCGCGGCGGCGACGGGGGCGGAGACCCACTGACCGTTGCGGTTGACCTCGCGCAGCGCCGCGACGCGGACCGCATCGGCGCGCAGATCCTGGTCGAGGATCGAGACGGTCACCTTCATCCGCTCGGTCGGCACCTGCGGGTTGACGTACCAGTCGGTGACGATGACGCCGCCGTTGGAATCGGTCTGGACCAGCGGCATGAACGACAGCGTGTCGAGGCTCGCGCGCCACAGATAGGCGTTGACGCCGATCGTCGTCACCTTCGACGCGGCGAGATCGGTCTTGGCGACGGCGTTGCCACCGCGGCCGCCGCAAGCGGCGAGCGGCAGCGCAATGGCGGCGACCATGAGGGCGGTGCGCAACGAGCGGATCATGGGCGTAACTGTCCTGCGATAAAAAGGGCGCTTTTCGCTCTATAGATGCAGGGGGGGACCCGCAAGCGACGCGTCGTGACCGCGATGGGACCGCGATCTGTGGGACTAATGCAACAGTCGGGGGAAATGATGCATCGGACGATCAAGGTTCCATATTGGTGTGGGCCTGAATCGTGTTAGGCGCGTTGCAGCGGGAGTCGAGGGGACTGCTAGTGTTTGCCAAGCGTGCCATGGGGCGTGCAGTGACTGGAGTGATGACGGCGACGCTCTGCGTTACCGCTATCATGGTCGCGCCCGCTTTCGGCGCCAGCGAACGCCCCGCCCCCGCGAAGCGGCCGATGGTGTCGCGCTTCGCCGGCTCTTTCACGCCCGCCGCCGCCGATCCGCGGCTCGCCGCGGCGATCGCGCGCGGTGGCCTCGACGAGGCCGATTTCCGCTTCACGCCCGCCGAGGCGCAGCAGGACAAGCGCGCGGTGACCGTCGCGGTCCGTGCCCGCTCGACGCGCACCGCCTTTGCCGACGCCGGTCGCAGCAGCGCCGTGACCGCACCGACGGTGGGCATCCAGCCGATTGCCTATAACCTCGGCGTATCGGTGGGCTGGAAGCGGTTTGCGGTGTCGGGTGCGGTCAACCGCATCGATCTGGGGCCGATCCCGGGCAGCCGCGAATCGACCGACGTCGCGGTCAGCTATCGTGCGGGTCGCGCGAGCAGCCGTCTGGTCGCGGTGGCCGACCGGCCGCTGGAGAATACGCCCAAGCTGACGCAGGAGCTGCCGAGCTATTCGGTCGACGTCAGCAGCTCCTATTCGCTGACGCGCAATCTCGATGTGACCGCCGGCATGCGCTATCGCTCGGATCGCGAGCGGCTGGCGCGGCTCGACGACGATCGGCGTGACAGCCAGTCGGTCTACGTCGGGACGGCGTTCCGCTTCTGACCTGATGCATGAACGGACCGGCTGGTCCGATCGTGATCCGCGCGGGGCGATCAGCCGGCCGTCAGCCCGTCGATCGCCGCCCAGCCGTCGAATCCGTATTGCCGCAGCCTGAGCCAGTGCGCCGCCGTCATTCCCCCCAGAGCGACGCGCTGGCCGCTGCCGCCCTGCGCCAGCGCCACGGCGCGTCGCACGCCGAGCGGCGTCGCACCCGGATGCGACCGCGTCGCATGGACCGGCGAGACGAACAGCCACGTCGCCCCCGCGCGCCGCGCCGCAACCGCCTGCCGCCGATCATGGACCGGATGGGTCGCCGCACACGGCCCGCCATGCGCGGGCGCGCCTGGTAGGCCACCACCGGCGGTGATCCGCAGACCGCGCGCCTGTGCCAGCCGCCGCACCCGCAGGAACAGCCGGTGCCGTTCGCCCCGCGACAGGCCGTAATGCCGGAACACCACGCCCGCGCCGGGCGGCAGCGCGCGCAGCGTCGCGAACAACGCATCGTCGATCCGCGGATCGGTCATCAGCCAGGCGTGGCGGCGGGGATCGATATTGCGGTTCAGATTGGCCACCACGTCGCTATAGGGCGCGCATGACCGCCGCCACCAGCCCGCTCGACCACGTCACCGCCGGTATCGCGCACGCCGCCCGCCTCGCAGGCCGCGAACCCGCCGACGTCACGCTGATCGCCGTGTCCAAGACGCATGACGCCGAGACGATCCGGCCGCTGCTCGACGCGGGCCAGCGCGTGTTCGGCGAGAATCGGGTGCAGGAGGCCGCCGCCAAATGGCCGGCGCTGCGCGACGCCTATCCCGGCGTCGCGCTGCACCTGATCGGCCAGCTCCAGTCGAACAAGGCGGAGGAAGCGGTGGCGCTGTTCGATGCGATCCATGCGGTCGACCGACCCTCGCTGGTCGACGCGCTCGGCAAGGCGATGGCGAAGGCCGGGCGGCGGCCCGATTGCTTCCTGCAGGTCAATATCGGCGCCGAGGAGCAGAAGGGCGGCTGCGCGATCGCCGATCTGCCGGCGCTGCTCGATCAGGCGCGCGCCGCCGGGCTGCCGGTGGCCGGGTTGATGTGCATCCCCCCCGCCGAGGTCGAACCGGCGCCCTATTTCGCGTTGCTCGCCAGACTGGCGCGCGAGGCGGGGCTTGAGGGGCTCAGCATGGGGATGTCGTCGGATTACGAGACCGCGGTGACGCTCGGCGCCACCCACGTGCGGGTGGGCAGCGCCTTGTTCGGCGCACGGGGAGACAAGGCATGACGTTCAAGGGCTTGTTGTTCGACTTCGACGGGGTGCTGATCGAGAGCGAATATGCCGGCAATCGCCAGATCGCCGAATGGCTGAGCGCGGCGGGGCATCCGACCACGCCGGAACAGTCGATGGCCAATTTCATGGGACTGGCCGGCGCCGACTTCCGTGCCGCGGTCGAAGGCTGGATCGGCGGCCCGCTGCCCGACAGCTTCACCGCCGCGCGCCAGGCGGAGGACGCGCGCGCGATGGCCGAGGGGATCGATGCGGTCGCCGGGGCGGTGGCGTTCGTCCGGTCGCTGCCCGCCGATCTGCCGCGCGCGGTGGTGTCGTCGAGCCCGACCGCGTGGATCCGCCGTCATCTCGACCATATCGGCCTGTCGGACGCGTTCGGCGACCATATCTACAGCGGCCGCGAGCATGTCACGAAAGGCAAGCCGGCGCCCGATCTCTATTGGTATGGCGCGAGGGCGATCGGCGTCGACATCGCCGATTGCGCGATCCTCGAGGATTCGCCGGTCGGTGCGACCGGCGCGGTGGCATCGGGCGGCTATGTCGTCGGCCTGTGCGCGGGGACGCATTGCGGCATCGGCCATGACGCGCGGCTGCGCGCGCTCGGCGTGGATGCGGTGGCGTCCGACTTCGGCGAGGTGGCGCGGTTGCTGGGGCTGCAAGGCTGAGGGCGGTGCGCCCCGTCGTGCTTCGACTGGCTCGGCACGAACGGTTAAATCAGCACCCAACCGAACCCACCGGGGAGATCAGAACTTCGGTCCCGCCACCTGCGCGCGTGCCTTCTTGGGGGTGTCCTTAAACAGCGCGATCATCGTCGGGTTGCGCGAATCGCGCAGCGCATAGGCGCGTGCCGACATGCCGGCGAGATTGTCCGTCTGGTCGGGATCGGCGCCCTTGGCGAGCAGCTTGCGCGCGATCGGCTCGTTGCGCGCATTGACCGCGACGATCAGCGGCGTCTGGCCCGAGCTGTTGGCGAGGTTGATGTTGGCATTGTAGGTCAGCAGCAGATCGACCAGATCCTCGCGCCCCGCCTGCGCCGCGAGGACCAGCGGCGTATTGCCCTTGCCGTCGCGGATGTTGGGGTCGGCCTTATGCTGCAGCAGATACTGCATGTAGAGGCTGCCGGAATGGCCGACGAGGATGTGCAGCGCGCCCTTGCCGGTGGTCACCGCCTTGGTGTTGATGATCGTGCTGCCCGGCGTCTCGATCATCGTCGTGACCTCCTTGCCGTCCTCCTTCTCGATCGCGGAGAGGAATTTGTAGCTCTCCGACTGCTGCTGCGCCGCAGCCGGCACGGCGATGGTGGAGAGCGCGAGCGCGAGAAGAAGGCGCGAACGGTTCATGGCGGGGTCCCTGACGACGAAAGCTTGCAGCCCTGCCGGTAACAGATCAGAGCTGGCGCGGTCATGAACATTCTGCGTCTCGCCCCGCTCGCCGCCGTTGCGCTGGTCGCCTGTCACGCCGCGCCGCAGGAGTCGCCGCCGCTCGCAGGTGCCCGGATCGGCGGCCCGTTCACGCTGGTGGACCAGGACGGGCGGACCGTCAGCGATCGCGATTTCGCGGGCAAATACCGCATCATGTATTTCGGCTACACCTTCTGCCCCGACGTCTGCCCGACCGACGCGGCGGCGATCGGCAAGGCGATGGCGGAACTCGACGGCACCGATGCCGATCTCGCCCGCCGCATCGTGCCGATCTTCGTCACCGTCGATCCCGAGCGCGACACGCCCAAGGTGCTCAAGAGCTTCACCGCCGCCTTCCACCCGCGCATGGTCGGGCTGACCGGCACGCCGGCGCAGATCGCCGCGGTCTCGAAGGCGTATGGCGTCTATGCCGGCAAGGGCGCGATGCAGCCGGGCGGCGGCTATCTGGTGAACCACAGCCGCACCACCTATCTGATGGACGCGGACGGCAAGCCGCTTGCGCTGCTGCCGACCGAGCAGGGGCCGCATGCCGTGGCCGCCGAGATCAAGCGCTGGGCGAAATGAGCAAATTCTGGGAGTTGCCGATCGAGCAGCTCGACCGCGGCCAATGGGAAGCCTTGTGCGACGGCTGCGGCAAATGCTGCATCCACAAGCTGGAGGACGAGGAGACGGGCGAGATCGTCCCGACCAACGTTGCCTGCCGCCTGCTCGACCGGCGCAGCGGCTTCTGTTCGGACTATAAGCACCGTCACGCCTATGTCCCCGAATGCGTGCGGCTGACCGCGGGCAACGTCCGCGGCATCGACTGGCTGCCGTCGACCTGCGCCTATCGGCTGCGCGCGGCGGGCGAGCCGCTGCGCGACTGGCATTATCTCATCAGCGGGGATCGCGAATCGGTGCATGCCGCCGGCATTTCGGTGCGCGGCTGGACGGTGAGCGAGGACGATGTCGGCGATATGGAGAACCATATCGTCGAACGCGAATTGTGAGCGAGCCGTTCGAGGTCGTGCGGCACCCGACCGCGCGGCGCATCCGCCTGTCGCTCGATCCGGCGAGCGGGCGGGCACGGCTGGTGGTGCCCAAGCGCGCGGCGTTGAAGCCGGCGCTCGCCTGGGCGCAGGGCAAGACCGAATGGATCGCGCAGCAGCGCGCGCGTTTGCCGCAGCCGCGCCCGTTCGTGCCCGGCATGGCGATGACCGTCGCCGACCAAGTGCTGACGATCGGCTGGCAACCGGGCAGCCGCCGCCGCGTCGAGGTGGACGGCGACATCCTGTCGCTCTCCGGCCCGCTCGACACGTTGCCGCGGCGGGTGGAGACGTGGCTCAAACGGCAGGCGCTCGATTTGCTCACCCGCGAGACCGCGGACTATGCCGCCAAGGCCGGCGTTACCGTCGCGCGCGTCGCGATCGGCGATGCCCGCGGCCGCTGGGGCAGCTGCGCGCACGATGGTGCGATCCGCTACAGCTGGCGGCTGATCCTCGCGCCCGGCTGGGTCCGCCGCGCGACGGTGGCGCATGAGGTCGCGCATCGTGTCCATATGAACCATGCGCCGGTGTTCCACGCATTGGTCGCGCGCCTGTATGGCGAAGACCCGACTCCGGCACGCGCTTGGCTGCGCGACCATGGCGCGGCGCTTCACTGGGTCGGGCGGTCGTCCTGAAGCGGGCGGGGCGGCTGGCGGTTCGCTGGGGCCCCGTCACGGCGATCGTCGCGTAGCGGCTGGCGCGCCGGTGCGGCGGGGTCGCGGCGGTCGTCGTGCGGCGCATCGCGGCCGGTGACGCGGTCGATGAGATCGTCGAGCTGCTGCGGCGCGCTGTCCTGCGGACGGATGCTCTGCTCGTCCTGCTGCTGCTGCTCGTCGCGCGGCGCCTGCGCGACCGGATTGCCGTCTTCGTCGACCATCGCCCCGCCATTGTCGGGCTGGCCGAAATAGGTCTCCTCGTCGGGCTCGAGCTGCCATTCGGGCAGCGTCACCTGCGTCTCGAACTGCTCGATCGGCCGATTGGCAGTGGCCGGCTTCATGAAGGCGGCGAAGGCGCGCGCCGGCGCGGTGCCGCCGTGCAGGCCGGCGATCGGCCGCGCATCGTCGCGTCCCATCCAGACGCCGGTGGTGAGTCCGCTGGAGAAGCCGAGGAACCAGCCGTCCTTGAGCGAGGTGGTCGTACCGGTCTTGCCCGCGACCGGGCGACCGATCTGCGCGGCGCGGCCGGTGCCGGTGTTGACCGCGGTCTGCAACAGGTCGGTCATCTCCGCCGCGACATAGGGCGCGACCAGCACGTGGCTGCGGTCGACCTCATGCGTGTAGATCGTCTGGCCGTTGGCGGTGACGCGGGTGATGCCATAAGGCGTCACCGCGACGCCCTTGGCGGCGACGCTGGCGAAGGCGCGGGTCATGTCGATCAGCCGCACGTCGGAGGTGCCGAGCACCATCGCCGGATGCGTGTTGATCGGCGTGGTGATGCCGAAGCGGCGCGCCATGTCGGCGATCGTGGTGAAGCCGACCTCCTGACCCAGTTTCGCCGCGACGGTGTTGAGCGAGAAGGCGAAGGCGGTGCGCAACGTCACCGGCCCGGAGTTGCGACGCGAATCGTTGCGCGGGCTCCAGCCGTTGATCGTGACGGGTTCGTCGACGATCGAGTCCTCGGGCTTGTGACCCGCTTCCAGCGCGGCGAGATAGACGAACAATTTGAACGCCGATCCCGGCTGGCGCTGCGCCTGCGTCGCGCGATTGTAGATCGACGAGACGTAATCCTTGCCGCCGACCATCGCCTTCACCGCGCCGTCGCGGTCGAGGCTGACCAAGGCACCCTGCGCACCGTCGGGCGCGTTGGCGCGGATCGCGGCATCGGCATCGCGCTGCATGCCGAGATCCAGCGTCGTCCACACGTCGAGCGGCGCCTGCGTCTCGTCGATCAGCGTGTCGAGCTGCGGCAGCGCCCAGTCGGTGAAATAGCGCGCGCTGTTCTGCCGGGGTTCGGGGGCGAGGCGCAGCGCCTGCGGATCGGCTTCGCTCGCCTGTTCGCGGGTGATCGAACCGTGACGGACCATCGCGTCGAGCACGACGCCGGCGCGGCCGACCGCGGCCTGCGCATCGGCGGTCGGCGAATAATTGGATGGTGCCTTGACCAGCCCGGCGATCACCGCCGCCTCGGCGAGGTTGAGCGTGTTGGCGCCATGGCCGAAGAATTTGCGCGACGCGGCGTCGATGCCATAGGCGCCGCCGCCGTAATAGACCTTGTTGAGGTACAGTTCGAGCACCTGGTCCTTGCTGAACTTGCGTTCGAGCGCGAGCGCCAGGATCCACTCACGGAACTTGCGGCCGAACTTCTTCTGGTTGTTGAGGAAGACGTTGCGCGCGAGCTGCTGGGTGATGGTCGAGCCGCCCTGGATCCAGCGCCCGCGCTCGTAGCGGATCAGCACCGACCGTGCGATGCCGAGCGGATCGACGCCGGGGTGGCTGTAGAAGCGGCGATCCTCGACCGCGACGGTCGCCTCGCGCATCACCCGCGGGATGCTGTCATAGGACAGCCATTCGCCGTAGCTCGGCCCCATCGAGACGATGACGCTGCCGTCGGCGGCATGGACGCGGATCATCTGGCCGTTGGGCGAGGATTTCAGCTCCTCGAAGCTCGGCAATTGCGAGCGCGCGACATAGACTGCGATGGCGAGCGCGCCGAACGCCAGTACGACGAGCGCCACCGCGATCTGCGCGGACAGGACGAGCCGCCGGCGCCATGGCGAGCGGCGGGCAGGAGCGGAGCGGGGGGTGCGCGCACGGGCCATGAAGACTTGCGCGATTACCGGATGACCGCGGTGCCGACAAGCGGGCGGGGCGATGTTTCGCGCCGGTATGGGGGCGCGAAACATCGCCC
>NZ_SCMZ01000069.1:0-14546 GCF_005503285.1 Sphingomonas sp. 2SG | reverse complement strand
ACCCACACCCGAGCCCCGCCCCATTGCGCGCCCCACGCCAAACCCGCTCATCGTCAAGCGCGTGCTCGACATCGGCCCGATCAAGTTCGGCGATTATACCTGGGACGATGCGGGCGTGCCCGCCGGCCCGCTGATCGTCACCGTCGATCTCGCCGCGCAGACGCTGTCGGTCTTCCGCGACGGCTATGAGATCGGCACCACCGCAATCCTCTATGGCGCCGACGACAAGCCCACCCCGCTCGGCAGCTTCCCGATCCTGATGAAGGACGCGCACCACGTCTCCAGCCTCTACGGCGCGCCGATGCCCTATACGATGCGACTGACCAACGACGGCGTCGCCGTCCACGGCACCGAAGTCGCCTGGGGCTATGCCACGCACGGCTGTATCGGCGTGCCGACCGCCTTCGCCAAATTGCTGTTCCGCGAGGCGAAGGTCGGCGACCGCGTCATCATCACCCGCGGCAAGACGCTGGCGACCGGTGAAACGCTCGTGTCTTGAGAGTCATCCGCAGGTGGGCATAGGCGCTTCCCCCGCCGGACAGCCCTTGCTAAGGCCGCCGCGACATACGCTTTCGCTGAAGCGCTCTCGCGCGCCCGCGCGGCCCCATGGCCGCCTCCCCGAGCGCCCTGGGCCAAATTGAAGGGATCATAATGACCGCCATCGGCCAGGACAGCCTGAACACCCGCACGACCCTGACGGTCGGCGACAAGAGCTACGCTTATTACAGCCTCGAAAAGGCCGCCGCCAAGTTCGGCGACATCAGCCGCCTGCCCTTCTCGATGAAGGTGCTGCTCGAGAACATGCTGCGCTTCGAGGACGGCAAGACCGTCACCGAGGCCGACGTGCAGGCGATCGTCGACTGGCAGAAGGAGCGCCGCTCCGACCGCGAGATCCAGTATCGCCCGGCGCGCGTGCTGATGCAGGATTTCACCGGCGTGCCCTGCGTCGTCGATCTCGCCGCGATGCGCGATGCGATCACCAAGCTCGGCGGCGACGCCGCCAAGATCAATCCGCAGGTTCCCGTCCATCTCGTCATCGATCACTCGGTGATGGTCGACGAATTCGGCACGCCGCAGGCGTTCGAGGACAACGTCGATCTCGAATATCAGCGCAACGGCGAGCGCTACGAGTTCCTCAAGTGGGGCTCGGCCGCGCTCGACAATTTCAAGGTCGTGCCGCCGGGCACCGGCATCTGCCATCAGGTGAACCTCGAATATATCGGTCAGGCGGTCTGGTCGTCGGACAGCGTCGGCGACCATGGCGACGGCACGGCGATCGCCTATCCCGACACGCTCGTCGGCACCGACAGCCACACGACGATGATCAACGGCCTCGGCGTGCTCGGCTGGGGCGTCGGCGGCATCGAGGCGGAAGCGGCGATGCTCGGCCAGCCGGTGTCGATGCTGATCCCCGAGGTCGTCGGCTTCAAGCTGACCGGCGCGCTGCGCGAGGGCATCACCGCCACCGATCTGGTGCTCACCGTCACGCAGATGCTGCGCGCCAAGGGCGTGGTCGGCCGCTTCGTCGAATTCTTCGGCCCCGGCCTGTCGTCGATGACGCTCGCCGACCGTGCGACGATCGCCAACATGGCGCCGGAATATGGCGCGACCTGCGGCTTCTTCCCGATCGACGAGAAGACGATGGACTATATGCGCCTCACCGCGCGGTCCGACGAGAATGTCGCGCTGGTCGAGGCCTATGCCAAGGCGAACGGCTTCTGGCGCTTCGACGACGCGCCCGAGCCTGTGTTCACCGACACGCTCGAACTCGACATGGGCACCGTCACCGCGTCGCTCGCCGGCCCGAAGCGTCCGCAGGACCGCGTCAGCCTCGGCAAGGTCGACGAGGTGTTCAACGGCGATCTGTTCAAGATCTACCACAAGGAGCGCCCCCAGCGCGTCGACGTGCCCGAGCGCAGCCATGACATCGGCGACGGCGACGTGGTGATCGCGGCGATCACCAGCTGCACCAACACCTCGAACCCGTCGGTGCTGGTCGCCGCCGGCCTCGTCGCGCGCAAGGCGAACGCGCTCGGCCTCAAGCCCAAGCCCTGGGTCAAGACGAGCCTCGCCCCCGGTTCGCAGGTCGTCACCGACTATCTCAACAAGGCGGGCCTGACCGCCGATCTCGACGCGATCGGCTTCAACCTCGTCGGTTACGGCTGCACCACCTGCATCGGCAATTCGGGTCCGCTCGCCGAGCCGATCTCGAAGGCGATCAACGGCAACGACATCGTCGCCGCCTCGGTGCTGTCGGGCAACCGCAACTTCGAGGGCCGCGTCTCGCCCGACGTGCGCGCCAACTTCCTCGCCTCGCCGCCGCTCGTCGTCGCCTATGCGCTCAAGGGCACGGTGACGCTCGACATGACCGAGACGCCGCTCGGCCAGGGCACCGACGGACAGGACGTGTTCCTCAAGGACGTGTGGCCGACCAACCAGGAAATCGCCGACGTGATGGCGGCGAACATCGACGATACGATGTTCCGCTCGCGCTACGGCAACGTCTATGCCGGCGACGCCAAGTGGCAGTCGATCCAGATCACAGAATCGGACACCTATGCCTGGCCGTCGGGCTCGACCTATGTCGCCAACCCGCCCTATTTCGACGGTCTCGAAATGACCCCGAAGCCGGTCACCGACATCATCGACGCCAAGCCGCTGGCGATCCTCGGCGATTCGATCACCACCGACCACATCTCGCCGGCCGGTTCGATCAAGGCCGACAGCCCGGCGGGCAAGTGGCTGATGGAGCGGCAGGTCAGCCGCGCCGACTTCAACAGCTATGGCGCGCGTCGCGGCAACGACAACGTCATGGTCCGCGGCACCTTCGCCAACATCCGCATCAAGAACGAGATGGTGCCGGGGATCGAGGGCGGCATGACCAAGTTCGACGGCGAGGTGATGCCGATCTTCGACGCGGCGATGCGCCACAAGGAGAATGGCACGCCGCTCGTCATCGTCGCGGGCAAGGAATATGGCACCGGCTCCAGCCGTGACTGGGCGGCGAAGGGCACCAATCTGCTCGGCGTGCGTGCGGTCATCACCGAGAGCTTCGAGCGAATCCACCGGTCGAACCTCGTCGGCATGGGCGTGCTGCCGCTGCAATTCGCCGAGGGCGTCACGCGCCAGACGCTCGGCCTCGACGGGTCGGAGACGTTCACGATCACCGGCGTCGCCAACCTGCGCCCGCGCCAGACCGTCGAGGTCCAGCTCACCCGCGCCGACGGCAGCACCGAGACGTTCGAGACGCGCTGCCGCATCGATACCGTCAACGAACTGGAATATTTCCTCAACGGCGGCATCCTCCAATACGTGCTGCGCAACCTCGCCGCATAAGCCGGGGCGCAAGCCCGGCGATCAAAAGGGGAGGCACCGAAAGGCGCCTCCCCTTTTTCGTGCACGAGACCGAGCCAGTGCTCCTGCGAACGCAGGAGCCTAGGGTCCCGAACGCCGCGAGCCGTTGCTCTGCTCGACCCTGGATTCCCGCTTTCGCGGGAACACTGAAGGTCGCATCACCAGCTTACGCTACGACGTCGCGCAGCCACGATCCGCCAAGCGTCGGCCACACGCTCGCCACATCCAACGGTATAATCACGCTTTTCCGGAGCGTTACCGCCGCATGGCCCGCCTCATCCTGTCACTCGCGCTGCTCGCGCTCGCCACGCCGGCGACCGCGCAGCGCAACACCACCGGCTGCACCGCCGCGACCCCGCACCGGCTGATCGTCACGATACGCGGCGTGCGCGCCGGCACCGGCGACGTCCGCGTCCAGCTCTACGACGAACCCGGCTTTCTCGAAAAAGGCCGCTGGCTCGGCCGCGTCGAGGCACCGACCAACGGCCGCCGCACGCTTGAGGTCTGCATCCCCGTCCCCCGCCCCGGCACCTATGGCGTCGCCGTCCGTCACGACGCCAATGCCAACGGCAAGTCCGACGGCGGCGACGGCGGCGCCTTCTCGCGCGATCCCGGCCTCTCGCTGCTCAGGCTCAAGCCCGCCTTCGCGCAGGTGGCGGTGCCGCTTGCCGCCGGGACGAGCCGGATCGCGGTGACGATGAACTACCGCCACGGCTTCTCGGTCGGCCCGGATCGCTGACCGGACCGGCGGCTCAGCGCAGTCCCAACGCCCGCCACGCCACCGCGTCGAGCTTCGCCACCAGCGCCGGATCGCGCGCGCCCTTGGCGGTGATGATCGCGCTGTCGAGGCACGTGTCGATCGGCGACGCCGGCCGCTCCTCGGGCAGCGCGCGCAGCAGCCGCACCACCATCGCCCGTGCCTTGGCCGCGTTCGCCGCCAGTTGCGCGACGACCTGCGCGACGTCGACCGCCGCCTCGCCCTCGCGCCAGCAATCGTAATCGGTCACCATCCCGACCAGGGCGTAAGGCAGCTCCGCCTCGCGCGCGAGCTTCGCCTCGGGCAGCGCGGTCATGCCGATCACGTCGCACCCCCATTGCCGGTAGAGGCGGCTCTCCGCGCGCGTCGAGAATTGCGGCCCCTCCATCGCCAGATAGGTGCCGCCGCGATCCACCGCCGCGCCGACCGCATCGGCGGCATAGACGCTCAGCCGCGGGCAGACCGGATCGGCCATCGAGACATGCGCGACGCAGCCGGTGCCGAAGAAGCTCGATGCCCGCCCCTTCGTCCGGTCGATGAACTGGTCGACGATCGTGAAGCTGCCCGGCGGCCGCGCCTCGACCAGCGAGCCGACCGACGATACCGCCAGCACGTCGGTCACGCCGAGCCGCTTCAGCGCGTCGATATTGGCGCGCGCGTTGATCGCTTCCGGGCTGATCCGGTGACCCCGACCGTGCCGCGGCAGGAACGACACCGCGACCGCGCCGATCCGCCCGCTGAAGATCGCATCCGACGGCGCCCCCCACGGCGTCGTCACCTCGACCCAATGGCCGTCCTCGACGCCCTCGACGTCGTAGAGGCCCGAACCGCCGATGATGCCGATATGCCAGCCGCTCATGCCCGCGCGATCTCCGCCCGGCTCCGCGCGTAGAGGAAATAGACCAGCAATCCTAAGGCGTTCCAGCCCAGGAAGGCGACCTGCGTGCGCACCTGCAGGCTGGTGAACAGATACAGGCAGCCGAGGATGGCGAGCGGTGCGACGACGAAGGCGAACGGCGTGCGGAATGGCCGCCGCGCGTCGGGATCGCGCCGCCGCGACACCAGGACGCACGCCGCCACCGCGACGAAGGCGCACAGCGTCCCCGCATTGGCGAGGCTGGCGATCACGTCGAGCGGCGCCAGCCCGGCGATCACCGCGACGAACACCGCGGTCATCGCGGTGATCCGCGCCGGCACGCCGCGCTTGCTGACCTTGGCGAGCGCCTGCGGCAGGAAGCCGTCGCGCGCCATGACGAGGAAGATGCGGCTCTGCCCGTAGAGAAAGGCGAGCAGCACCGTCGGCAGCGCGACCGCCGCGGCGGCGGCGATCACCGTCGCCACCTTGGGCTGGCCGAGTTCGCGCAGGATCAGCGCCAGCGGCTCGGGGCTGCTGCCGAAGCGCATATAGCTCAGCGCCCCCACCGCCGCGGTCGCGACGATCATATAGATTGCGGTGCAGGCCAGCATCGATCCGACGATCCCGATCGCCAGATCGCGCTCCGGGTTCTTCGCCTCTTCCGCCGCAGTCGAGATCGCGTCGAAGCCGTAGAAGGCGAAGAAGATGATCGCCGCCGCGCCCATCACGCCATATTTGACGCCGCCCGCGCCGGTCGGGCTGCCGAAGCCGTAGGGCGTGAACGGGTGCAGATTGGCGGCATCGAAATGCGGCAGCGCGACGCCGACGAACAGCGCCAGCGTGACGATCTTGATGAGCACCAGCACGGTATTGACCCGCGCGCTCTCGCGCGTCCCCAGCATCAGCAGCCCGGCGACCAGCGCGATGATCGCCACCGCGGGCAGATTGACGACGCCGCCCAGCCCCGGCCCGTTGGCGAGCGCCGCGGGCACGGTCACGCCCAGCCCCTTGAGAAACCCCACCGCATAGCCCGACCAGCCGACCGCGACGGTCGACACGACCAGCGAATATTCGAGGATCAGGCTCCACCCGACCACCCAGGCGATCACCTCGCCCAGCGTCGCATAGCTATAGGTATAGGCCGATCCCGACGCGGGGATCATCGTCGCCATCTCCGCATAGCAGAGCGCCGCGCAGGCGCAGATCGCGCCGGCGACGACGAAGGCGAGGATCACCGCCGGCCCGGCCCGATCGGCGCCGACGCCGATCAGCGTCAGGATACCGGTACCGACGATCGCGCCCACCCCCAGCGCGACCAGATGCGGCCAGCTCAGCGTCCGCGCGAGCTGCTGCTCGGGCGGCTGGGCGTGGATCGTCTTGCGACGCAATAAGCTCATGTGGGTCCCTCCCTCGATGGCGGAGGTATAAGCGGTCGCTGCCGTGGTGGGTAGAGCAGCGAGAACGGCTGGGAGCCGTAAAGCTGGCGATACCACCGCCCCACATACCCCGTCACCCCGGACTGGTTCCGGGGTCCACCGCGCCGCGAGGGAACGGCAAGAGGCTCCAGCCTTTCTCCTCGCCGCGGAGTGGACCCCGGAACGAGTCCGGGGTGACGGTGAGAATGAAAGCGCGGCGACCTACCTCCGCCGCCTCAGAACCGTCGCGAAACACCCCCGGCCAGTTCCACGTCCGGCGCCGCATGGTTTAGCCCCAGCGTCGTCTGCATGTCGAACTGCCAGTCCTTCTTCGGCTTCCACGTCACCGACGCCGCGCTCAGCCATTGCGTGCTGTGCGCGTCCGGATCGTCGTCGCGAATCACCTGGGCCTCGAGCGCCGCCGACACCGTCTTGTTCAGCTTCACCGTCGCCCCGCCCGCGCTGCTGTAGCGCGGGTGCCGCCCGGCGCGTTCCTCGTCGGGCTGCGCGTCGATCTCGGGCGTCGCATCGAGATGCACCGTGTCGTTCAACCGGAAGGTCACCGGCACCAGCAACCCGCCCCCGGCGACGCGCGACCCGATCGTGCTGCCGCCGACCGGCAGCGTCACATAGGGCAGCAGCGACAGCGACAGGCCATTGCCGTCGGGATGCAGCAGCCCCGCCTTCATCCCCAGCGACACGTCACCGCTCTGCCCGACGCGATCGATCGCGCCCGTCTGCCGATCGCGCACCCGCTCGTGGCCGTAAGGCGTCCAGCCGATCCGCGCCTCGATCTGGTCGGCGACGCCGACGCGCACCAGCGTGTCCGCGATCAGCACGGTATCGGTGCGGCTGTCCGGCTGGCGGTCGAGCGTCCAGTCGACCACGCCCGTCTCCACCGAGACGCGGCCGGGCGCGGTGATGCACGCCGGCGTGTCGAGCCCCGGCCGTTCGGGGCAATAGCTCTTCTGGGCCAGCGCCGGCGCGGCGGCGAGCGTCATCGCGAGCCCGCCCGCCGCGATGAGGCGCCTCACGTCAGCCGCACCCAGGTCGGCGCATGATCGCTTGCTTTCTCGCGGCCGCGATAGTCCTTGTCGACGCCGGCATCGACCAGGCGGTCGGCGGCCTGCGGGCTGAGCAGCAGATGGTCGATGCGGAACCCCGCATCGCGCTGCCACGCCCCCGCCTGATAATCCCAGAAGGTCCACACCTTGCCGGTCGGATGGCGCGTGCGCAGCGCATCGGTCCAGCCCTGCGCGAGCAACCGGCGATAGGCGGCACGGCTTTCCGGCTGCATCAGCGCATCGGTCGCCATCGCCCGCACCGAAAAGGTATCGTCGTCATTGGGGATCACGTTGTAATCGCCCATCAGGACGGTCGGCACTTCCTCGTCGAGCAGCACCTGCGCGCGCGCCGCCAGCCGCTCCATCCAGCGCAATTTATAGTCGAACTTCGGCCCCGGCTGCGGATTGCCGTTGGGCAGATAGATCGATGCGACCACCAGTCCGTCGACCGCGCATTCCAGATAGCGGCTGTGATCGTCCTCATCCTCGCCGGCGAGACCGCGCTGGCGTTCCACCGGGACCTGCCCACGCGCGAGTACCGCGACGCCGTTGAAACCCTTCTGGCCGTGCCACACCGCGCCATAGCCCAACGCCTCGATATCGGCGTGCGGGAAGGTGTCGTCGCTCGACTTGATCTCCTGCAGGCAGACCACGTCGGGCTGCTGCTCGGTGAGATATTCCAGCAACCGGGGCAGGCGCGCCTTGATCCCGTTGACGTTATAGGTGACGAGCTTCAACCGTCAGATCGCGAAGCTGGAGCCGCAGCCGCAACCCGATGCCGCATTGGGGTTTTCGACCCGGAACGCGGCACCGCCGAGCGACTCGACATAATCGACCTGGCAGCCGCGGACGAGATCGAGGCTGACGCTGTCGACCACCAGCCGCACGCCGTCGGTCTCGGCGACGGTGTCGTCGCCCTCGGGCGCCTCGGCGAAGCCGAACTTGTACTGGAACCCCGAACAGCCGCCGCCATCCACCGACAGGCGGAGGATCGCGGGCTTGTTCTGCTTGCCGGCGATCGCCGCGACACGCTTCGCCGCGGCAGGGGTGAGCAGGATCTCGGGAGACGTGGCCATGCCTGCGAGATAGGCGCGGCAAGGGCGCGGGGCAACAGGGGATGGCGGTGGTCGGCCGCGGCGTGCGCCTTATCCTCCCTGCGGCTTGCCGCTCGTCTGTCGCAGGCAGGGCTATTGCATAAGGCTGTGGTGATGAGGTTCGATCGGCTTCCTCTCGAGATACGTCACCCCGGACTCGTTCCGGGGTCCACCGGGCCGCAAGAGAATGGTGCCATCTCAAGCCGTTCTCCTAGCCGCGGGGTGGACCCCGGAACGAGTCCGGGGTGACGGGGTGGGCTTGGACTACGACGGCTCACACCAATCGTCATAGGCGGAAGCCCTGCCCCAAGCCGGGTGAGATATACCCCCCTACCCCATCAAAACCCGCACCCCGATCGCCAGCACCAGCGCGGGCACCGTCGTCACCACCCCGACACGCAGGAACTGCCCGAAGGTGACATCCTCGCCCTCACGCCGGATCGCGATCAGCCACAGGATCGTCGCCAGCGACCCGGTGATCGACAGGTTCGGCCCCAGATCCACCCCGATCAGCAACGCATCGACCACCAGCGCCGGCGGATGCGCCGCGGCGATCGTCTGCGCCGCGATCAGCCCGGCGGGCAGGTTGTTGACCAGATTGCTGCCGACCGCGAGCAACCCGCCGGCCGCCGCCGCGGCCGCCCGCGGATCGGTCGCCGCCGCCGCGGAGAGCTGCGCCGCCAGCCACCCGATCAGCCCGGTCTCGGCCAGCGCCTGCACCATCACGAACAATCCGGCGACGAGCAGCAGCACCAGCCACGACACGCCCTTGACCAGCGGCACCAGCGACTCGCGCGCCCTCAACTGCACCGCCAGCGCGGTGACGACGCCCGCGCCGAACGTCGGCCAGCCGAGGTCCCAGCCCGAGGCCGACGCCACCGTCAGCAGCACCGCGGTCGCGCCGATCCCGGCGAGCGCCATCCGCCCGTTGCCCGACAGCGCGACGCTCTCGCCCTGCTCGGCCGCGCCGGAAAGCTCGCTGCGGAACAGCCAGCGCAGCCCCAGATAGGTCGTGGCGATCGCCAGCACCGACGGCAGCGCGAACGCCGCCAGCCATGCGCCGAGCCGCGGCAGGTCGCTGGCATAGAGCACCAGATTGGCCGGATTGGAGATCGGCAGGATGAAGCTCGCCGCATTGGCGACCAGCGCGCAGGCGAACAGCATCGGCAGCGGCTTGACCTTGGCGCGCTGCGCGACCGCATAGACCGCCGGGGTCAGCACCACCGCGGTCGCGTCGTTCGACAGGAAGGCGGTCACCACCACGCCGACGAGGAAGACGAGCGTGAACAGCCGCGCCGCCGACCCGTTCGCGCCCGCCGCCGCCAGATGCGCCACCCAGTCGAACACGCCATGCGCCCGCGCCGCCTCCGACAGCAGCATCATGCCGATCAGGAACAGATAGACGTCGGTCCCCTTGAGCACCGCCGCCCACGCGCTCGCTGGCGCAATCAGCCCGAACAGCAGCAGCAGCAGCGCGCCACCGACCGCCCATATCGCCTCCGGCCAGCGGAACGGCCGGATGATCACCCCCGCGGTCGCGGCGGCGCATATCCCAACGGTGGCGATCATCGGCCCCTACCCCTTTGCACACACGCCCCGATCGAAGGCACGATCCCACCCAAGTGACCCATAATATCCTCGCGAAGGCGAGCTATCGGCGAAGATCGGTTCGTCACACCCTTATATCGTACCCCGGCGGAGGCCGGGGCCCAGTTGGGTGAAGGTTGAGAATAATCCACAGCGGTCTTCTCAACTGGACCCCGGCCTCCGCCGGGGTACGTCGGGTGTCTTGCAGAGGCTTCGCGTCGGCGATGATCCTTGCCTACGGATTGGTCCATGAGGCCAACAACCCGCACCACCAGTGCTCCCGCGAAAGCGGGAGCCCAGGAGTCCCGAGAACCGACCTGCGTTACTCTGCCCAAGCTCGTATCCCCGCCCCTGCGGACATACGGCAACGGCATCGTCGCGAGACATACGCACCTCACGCCGGCTTCGTCTCCGGCATCGCCAGCGCGTACAGCGCCAGCCCCGCCGCCGCGATGCCCGCCAGCGTCAGGAAGCTCGCGCCATAGCCGACGCCGACGATGATCGCCCCCGCCAGCGACGCGCTCAGCGCCGCGCCCAGCCCCTGTGCGGTCGCCACCGCGCCCTGCGACACGTTGAACCGCCCGGTGCCCTTGGTCAGGTCGGCGATCACCACCGGGAACAGCGCCCCGAAGATCCCCGCACCGACGCCGTCGAGCGCCTGCACGCCGACCAGCCACCACGGATCGTTCGACATCGTGTACAGCGCGCCGCGCGCCGCCAGCACGCCGAACGCGATCAGGAACAGCGGCTTGCGCCCCCAGCGATCGACGTTGCGCCCGACCACGACCGCCACCGGCACCATCACCAATTGCGCCGCGACGATGCACGCCGCGGTCAGCGAGGTCGCCGAATCCTTGCCCACCGTCTTGGCGAGCAACTGGCTGACCGAGGTCAGCATCGCCGCATTGGCGAGGTGGAACAGGAAGGCGATCACCGCGAACAGCAGCAGCGGCTTGTTCTCGACCAGCACCTTCCACCCGCCCGGCTCCTCGCACCCCTCGTCGGGCTCGCAGTCGAGCCCGCGCGCCACGGCATTGTCGATGTCGCCGTTCCTGATGCGCAGCGCCGCGAACACGCTGGCGACGGTCAGCCCGCCCATCAGCCAGAAGACGACGACCGGCCCGAATTTCCACGCCAGCGCCCCCGCCAGCGCCGCCGAGACGGCATTGCCGGCATGGTTGAACGCCTCGTTGCGCCCGACCCGCTTGGAGAACAGCTTCGGCCCGAACAGGCCGAGCGTGATCGCGCTGATCGCCGGCGCGAACACCGCGCCCGCCACCGCCGCGATCGACTGCGTCGCCGCGACCATCGTGAAGCCGGTGACGAACGGCAGCGACACGCTGCTCAGCGTCACCAGCAGCGCGGCGATGATGACGATGCGCGGCTTGTTGCGGCTGCGGTCGATCAGCCCGCCCGCCGGCGTCTGCGACACCAGCCCGACGATCCCGGCGATCGTCAGCACCAGCCCGACGGTCGCCTCGTTCCAGCCGTGCGCCGGCCCGCGCACCGCGAGCAGATAGATCGCCAGATACGGCCCCAGTCCGTCGCGCACGTCGGCGAGGAAGAAGTTGAGCGCATCGAGTGTCCGCCCCGCGTCGGGGGCCGGTCCGGCTTCGGGTGCGCGGGGCAAAGCGGAGGGGGCAAGGCTGGCCATGAATGTGCTCCACCGCGTTCGGACCGTTCTGGTCCGTCTCTCCGCGTGGCCGCTTAACGTAGGTAAGTTGCGGATGATCCCGCTTCGGACTGATAAATGTTACGCAATGTTGCCGCGCGCGCCTCCCGTCGCGTCAGTTCCAGCGCATAAGCGGCGGCGAGTTGCGCGAAGCAACGTTTCAGCGTAGGGGATGCGGCGCGGCCTCGCTCGGCCTCGGCTTCGCGGATTAGGCGGTGCAGGGTCTCTGGGGTCACGGAAACGGCCATGATGCGCGCGATACAAGCGCCACGTTGCGTCCGTATTGCCGCCCGCGATTGGCCCGCGTTTCCAACGGACTCGCGACTGTACTGTCCTCTGCCGCGCCCCAGTCCTGGCCCCGAGCCATGCTGTCGGGGCGCCGCTTCCATTTAGGTTACCCGATGCCCTTTTCTTCGCTCCCCCCGCTTCTCGCCGAAGCGCTCGTTGCCCGTGGCTATGAAGCTCCCACCGCCGTCCAGGCGCAGGTGATCGAGCCCGAGGCCGCCGGCCGCGACCTCATCGTCTCCGCCCAGACCGGCTCGGGCAAGACCGTCGCCTTCGGCCTCGCCATGGCCGCCGAGCTGATGGCCGACGGCGCGCTGCCGCCGCCGGGCAAGCCGCTCGCGCTCATCATCGCGCCGACGCGCGAACTCGCGCTCCAGGTCAGCCGCGAGCTGATGTGGCTGTACAAGGAGGCGCATGCCCGCATCGCCACCTGCGTCGGCGGCATGGACGCCAGCAAGGAGCGCCGCTCGCTCAGCCACGGCGCGCATATCGTCGTCGGCACGCCGGGCCGTCTGCGCGACCATCTCGAGCGCGGCGCGCTCGACCTCGCCAGCCTGCGCGTCGCCGTGCTCGACGAGGCCGACGAGATGCTCGACATGGGCTTCCGCGAGGACCTCGAACAGATCCTCGACGCCTCGCCCACCGAGCGCCGCACGCTGATGTTCTCGGCGACGATGCCGCGGCCGATCGTCGCACTCGCCAAGCGCTACCAGCGCGACGCGCTGCGCATCTCGACCGTCGGTGAGGATCGCGGCCACGGCGACATCGCCTATCAGGCGGTCACCGTCGCGCCGGCCGATATCGAACATGCCGTCATCAACCTGCTCCGCTTCCACGAGGCGGAGACGGCGATGCTGTTCTGCGCCACCCGCGACAACGTCCGCCACCTCCACGCCAGCCTCGTCGAGCGCGGTTTCGCCGCGGTCGCGCTGTCGGGCGAGCACAGCCAGAGCGAGCGCAATTCGGCGCTCCAGGCGCTGCGCGACCGCCGCGCCCGCGTCTGCGTCGCCACCGACGTCGCCGCGCGCGGCATCGATCTGCCCAGCCTCAGCCTCGTCGTCCATGTCGAGATGCCGCGCGACGCCGAGACGCTGCAGCACCGTTCGGGCCGCACCGGTCGCGCCGGCAAGAAGGGCACCGCGGTGCTCATCGTCCCCTATCCGCGCCGCCGCCGCGTCGACATGATGCTCAAGCAGGCCAAGATCGCCTGCGAGTGGATCCCCGCCCCCAGCGCCGACGACATCCGCAAGCAGGATCGCGAGCGGCTGATCGCCACGCTGCTCGCCCCGATCGAGTTCGACGACGAGGATCGCGAGCTGGCGACGCGGCTGATCGCGGAAAAGAGCCCCGAGGATATCGCCGCCGCGCTCGTCCACGCGCACCGCGCCGCGATGCCGCAGGCCGAGGATCTGCTCGATTCCGCCGCCCCGCAGCAGTCGGATCGCACGCAGGGCCACCGCCCCGGCTTCGAGGACACGGTGTGGTTCCGCATGGACATCGGCCGCCGCCAGAACGCCGACCCGCGCTGGCTGCTGCCGCTGATCTGCCGCCGCGGCCACATCACCAAGGCGGAGATCGGCGCGATCCGCATCAACCCGAACGACACGATCTTCGAGGTGCCGCGCACCGTCGCCGACCGCGTCCTCGCCAGCGTTCAGCGCACCGCCAATCCGGAGAGCGACGAGGGCAGCCTGCAGATCGTCCCCTTCACCGGCAACCCGCGCGAGGCGGGCGGCAGCGACCGCACCGACCGCGCACCGCGGAGCGGCTCGGGCGCCCCGCGCACCCGCAACGCACCCGGCGGCGCTCCCGCGCGGCATCAGGCCAAGCCGTACCGCAAGGGCCCGCGGGGCTAAGGCGCGGCCGATGACGGAGGGCGTCCGCATTCTGGTCGATGCGGACGCCTGTCCGGTCAAGGACGAGATCTACAAGGTCGCCTGGCGCCGCGCGGTGCCGGTGACGATCGTCAGCAACAGCCATTTCCGCATCCCCCAGCATCCGCTGGTCAGCCGCGTCGTGGTCAGCGACGGCTTCGACGCCGCCGACGACTGGATCGCAGAGGCGGCGGACGCGCAGGCGGTGGTGGTCACCGCCGACATCCTGCTCGCCGACCGCTGCCTGAAAGCGGGCGCGAGCGTACTGAGCCCGACCGGCAAGCCCTTCACCACCGCCTCGATCGGCGGCGCGATCGCCACGCGCGCGATCATGGCCGACCTGCGCGCCGGCGGCGACCAATTGGGCGGCCCCAAACCCTTCGCTGCGCAGGACCGCAGCCGCTTCTTGCAGGCGCTCGATACCGTGTTGGCCAAGCTGCAACGCGGCTGACCCGGCGTCGTCGCGGATCGGGCAAGCCGGGCCCGCTACATCCCGAGACTTACCCCAGCCGCCCAACAGCTTCCCCGTCCGCTCTGTCCTATTTGGAACCGATATGGTTCGTCCGCGACTCATGAGCGACCAAGCCC
>NZ_SCMZ01000068.1:0-15369 GCF_005503285.1 Sphingomonas sp. 2SG | reverse complement strand
GTCCGGCGGCGGGGGAGGCGGCTCCTCCACGTCGAACGTGTTAAGTTTTTCTTGGGCCTTTTTCACGTATTGGTACGCGAGCCCGGTGACGAAGGCGTAGCCCAGCGCCGCATGGATGAGCACGACGATGACGATCGCGACCACCCTGCCACCGGACATCTTCTGGTCAGCATAGGCCATTCAGCAACGACACTCCCTAATCTCTCGGTCCTCGCAGCGCCCGGGGGAAGAGCGCGCGTAGGCCCCTGCCCCGGCTGGTGCCGTGTGTGGCAGTCCGCAAACCCTATCGCCCCGTTCCCCGCCGCGCAAACGCTTTGTCGGACGCAACAAACGTACAATCGTTTAGCGACACTTTTATTTCTGTATCGTTCAGGTGCATTCGGCTAGCGATTTCGGCATGATACCCGTATTTCGCCCGACCCTGCTCGCCGCCGTCGCGTTCGCCGCATCGCCTGCCGCCGCCGCTTTTCCGGGCCAAAGCGCCCCGATTCCCGCGGTTTCGCGCGATGCTGGGAGCGGTATCAGTTATGCCGACCTGACCGATCTGGTGATCGCCTCCCCGGTGATCGCCGACGCGACGATCCGCTCGGCGGTGCGCCTGAAGGGCGCCGATGCCGTCGGCGTATCGCCGGGATTCACACGATTTTATGTCGAGGCGGATCTCGGCGCGCTGGTCCGCGGCGCCGGCGGACTGCCGCCGCGAATCGGCTATCTCTTGGATATTGCGCCCGATTCGTCCGGACGCTTGCCGAAATTGAAGAAAATGAGGGTGCTGCTGTTCGGCCGTCCGGTCGCCGGGCGTCCCGATCAGATACAATTGGCCGCGCCGGACGCGCAGATTGTCTGGACGCCGGCGGATGACGCACGCGTCAGAGCGATCGCGACCGCGCTGGTCGCCGCCGATGCGCCGCCGGTCATCACTGGTATCGGTAACGTCTTCCATGTCCCCGGTGCCTTGCCGGGAGAGGGCGAGACGCAGGTCTTCCTGACCACCGCCAATGGCGCGCCGGTGTCGCTGACCGTGCTGCGCCGCCCCGGTGAGCAGCCGCGCTGGGCGGTGGCGCTGTCCGAGATCGTAGACGAGGCCGCGGCACCGCCGGCGCGCGACACGTTGCTCTGGTACCGCCTCGCCTGCGCGCTGCCGGCCGACCTGCCCGAGCAGAGCATCGCGTCGCTGGCCGCCTCCGACGCGACGCTGGCCCGCGAGGATTATGGCTATGTCCGGGAACAGCTCGGCGCCTGCCGACGGACGCGGACGATCCGTCCGTAACCGCGGGAGGCACCACGTCGCCCGGCGCTCCGCCGGTCAGCGGCGGTTGCGGACCAGCGTGATCCCGATCGACTCGCCCGCCTCGGCGATGGCGAGCTTGACGATCTTGACCTTGACCCGCAGCACGCGCGGATCGGTGAGGAACAGCGTCTCGCAGATATGGTCCGCCACCGCCTCGATCAGCGTGAAGTGCAGCCCCTCGGGCAGCGCGCCGGTCGCGGCATGCTTGAGGTCGAGATAGTTCTTCGACGCCGACAGCGGCGTGTCCGGCGCGAAATGGTCCGGGCAGGCGAGGTCGACGGTCAGGTCGATCCGGAGCGGCTGCGGCAGGTGCGTCTCCTCCGAATAGATACCGGTGAGCACCTGGACCTCGAGGTCGTGGACCTCCAGCTGAAGACTGTCTTGCATGGCGCCCGCCTCTAGCAAGCCGCACCGCGATGCGCCAATCGCATTGCCGCTTGCGTTCCGGCCCGCGCCGCCGCATGCGCCGCGCCCGTCCGTTCCGGACGAAAAGGACCCCCGCCCGTGATCGCTTTCGTGCCGCTCGCCACTGTCGCAGGTGCCGCCGTCGAGGCGTTGCTCGACCGCGCGTTCGGCCCCGACCGCCACGGCCGCACCGCCTATAAGGTGCGCGGCACGGTCGCCCCCATCGCCGCGCTGAGCCTCGCCGCGGTCGAGGACGGCGCGCTGATCGGCTCGATCCAATGCTGGCCGGTGCTGCTCGACGGCGACGATGGCGCGGCGCATCCGCTGGTGATGATCGGCCCCGTCGCGGTCGAGCCCGGCCGCCAGCGCGACGGCATCGGCCGCCAGTTGATGCGCCGCGCGCTCGACGCCGCGCGGGCCGAGGGGCTGGACGACCGGCTGATGCTGATCGGCGATCCCGAATATTACGGTCGCTTCTTCGGTTTCGACGCCAGCCGCACCGCCGACTGGCGCCTGCCCGGCCCGGTCGAGCGCCACCGCCTGTTGTCGCGCGGCGACCGGGTGCCGGCGACCGCCGGCCTGCTCGGCCCGGCGATCCCGGCTATCCCGGTGATATCGGCGGGGGCCTGACCGCCTTTACGCCGGCACCCGGAGCGCCTACCTCGCGGCGATGCCGATGGAGGAGCTTCCCGATCTCGCCAGTCTCAGCCTCGCCGAGATCGCAACTTTGGTCGAACAGCGGCGGCTGCCGCCGGTCGAGCAATGGAACCCGTCGCATTGTGGCGACAGCGAGATGCGTATCGCGCGCGACGGCAGCTGGTATCATCAGGGGTCGCCGATCGGCCGGCCGGCGATGGTGCGGCTGTTCTCGACGATCCTGCGCCGCGAGCCCGATGGCCGCTACGTCCTCGTCACCCCGGTCGAGAAGCTCGATATCGCGGTCGAGGATGCGCCCTTCGTCGCGGTCGAGATGAAGGCGGAGGGCGACGGCGCCGACGCCCGCCTCGCCTTCCGGCTCAACACCGGCGATCTCGTCACCGCCGGCCCCGATCATCCGCTGCGCTTCACCGAGGGCGCGGACGGCCCCCGCCCCTATCTTCACGTCCGCGGCGGGCTCGAGGCGCTAGTCGCGCGGCCGGTCTATTACGAGCTTGCCGACCGCGCGCTCGCCGACGATGCCGCGCGCCCCGGCGTGTGGAGCGACGGCGCCTTCTTCCCGCTGGAACCCGCCGCATGAGCCTGGCCGAACGGCTGGTGCGCGCATGGCAGGACGGCAACCGCACCGATCCCGTCCTGCTGACCGGCGACGACCGCGAACTGGAAGGCCGCGACGAGGCCGATCTGACGCCCGCCGCGGTGCTCGTCGCGGTGACCGATCGCGCCCGCCCCGGCGTGCTGCTCACCCAGCGCACCGACACGTTGCGCCACCACGCCGGCCAGATCGCCTTTCCCGGCGGCCGGCTCGATCCCGGCGAGGATGCCGTCGCCGCCGCATTGCGCGAGGCGGAGGAGGAGATCGCTTTGCCCCCCTCGCAGGTGCAGGTGATCGGCGCGGTCGACCGCTATCGCACCGTCACCGGCTATACCGTCACGCCGGTGCTCGCCGCCGTCCCCGCCGACCTGCCGTTCGTCGCCAGCGAGGCGGAGGTCGCCAGCGTGTTCGAGGTGCCGCTCGATTTCCTGCTCGATCCCGCCAACCAGATCGCGGCGAGCGCCGAATGGCGCGGCCGCACGCGCCATTATTACGAGATCCGTTGGCAGGACCGCCGCATCTGGGGCGCGACCGCGGCGATGATCGTCAACCTGTCGCGGCGGCTGGCATGGTGACGCTGCCGCTCGACCGGATCGCCGCGCGGGACGGCTTCAGCCCGCTGGTCGACGTGCTCGGTGGACCGGAGCAGACGCGGCTGGTCGGCGGCGTCGTCCGCGACACGTTGCTCGGGCTCGATCCCGCCGATATCGACCTCGCCACCCGGCTGCTGCCCGAGGACGTGCTCGCGCGGCTCGAGGCGGCGGGCTTCCGCGCGGTGCCGACGGGCCTCGCGCACGGCACGATCACCGCGATCCTGCCCGACGGCCCGATCGAGGTGACGACGCTGCGCCGCGACGTCTCGACCGACGGCCGCCATGCGATCGTCGCCTTCACCGACGTCTGGCAGGACGATGCCGCGCGCCGCGACTTCACGATGAACGCGCTCTATGCCGATCCGGCGCGCGGCGACGTCATCGACTATTTCGGCGGCCTCGCCGATCTCGACGCCGGCCGCGTCCGCTTCATCGGCGACGCCTATCGCCGCATCGCCGAGGATCATCTGCGCATCCTGCGCTTCTTCCGCTTCCACGCGCGCTTCGGCGCCGCCGACCAGAACGCCATCGACGCCGAAGGGCTCGACGCCTGTACCGCCCGCGCCAACGACCTGATGGCGCTGTCGCGCGAACGGATCGCCGCCGAATTGCTCAAGCTGCTCGTCGCGCGCCATGCGGTGCCGGTGATCGCGCTGATGATCGACCGCGGCATCTTCCGCGCGGTGCTGCCCGAGATCACCGAGGCGACGCTGTTCGCAAAACTCGCCGAACGCGAGGCCGCCGCCGGCGTCGCCCCCGACGCGATCCGCAGGCTCGCCGCCCTGCTCCCGCGCGAGGCGGCGGAAAGCGTCAGCGCGCGCCTCAAATTGTCGAACATCGATCGCAAGCGCCTGGTCGCCGCCCGCCAGGGCCCCGGCGACGAAGGCCCGCGTGCGCTCGCCTATCGCGTCGGTACGACGGGCGCGATCGACCGGCTGCTGCTCGCGGGCGAGGATGTCGCGCCGATCCGCGACTGGACACCGCCGGCGCTGCCGATAGGTGGCGGCGCGCTGGTCGAACGCGGTCTGCGCAAGGGACCGGAGGTGGCGGCGGTGCTGCGCCGGATCGAGACGCAATGGCTCGCCGAGGATTTCCCCGACGCAGCCCGCGTGGTTCAGCTCGCCGACGAAGCGGTCCGCGCCGCGACGACCATCGCCAGCGCGTCCGAGGCTTCGAGCGGCCGCGCGTAGAGATAGCCCTGTCCATAGGTGCAGCCCAGCGCCGCCAGCGTCTGCGCCAGTTCGTTGCTCTCGATCCCCTCCGCCGTCGTGCGCATGCCGAGCGCCTGCGCGAGGCTGAGCACCGCGCGCACGATCGCGATCTTGTCGCGGTCGGCGAGCATGCCGGAGACGAAGCTGCGGTCGATCTTGAGGATGTCGATCGGCAGCTTCTGCAGATAGGCGAGGTTGGAATAGCCGGTGCCGAAATCGTCCATCGCCAGCGTCGTGCCGAGCGCCTTCAGCCCGTGCATGATCCCGGCGATGCGATCGGGATCGGTGACGATCGCGCTTTCGGTCAGCTCCAGCACGAACCGCTCGCCGGCGAGATCGTGGCGGATCAGCGCGGCCTCGACCACCGGGGTGATGTCGTCGCGCTGCATTTGGATCGCCGACAGATTGACCGCGACGCGCATCCCGCAATTGCCGCCGCATTCCTCGTCCCACCAGCGCAGCGTCCGCGCCGCCTCGTCCATCGCCCAGCGACCGAGCGGCACGATCAGCCCCGATTCCTCGGCGACCGGGATGAAGTCGCTCGGCATATGCTCGACGCCCTGCGGGTCGCGCCAGCGCGCCAGCGCCTCGAACGACACCACCGCCCCCGTCGCCAGATCGCAGATCGGCTGGAAGGCGAGGCGCAGCTGCCGGTCGTCGATCGCGCGGCGCAGCGCCGTCTCCATCGCGAATTGCTCGCGCGCCAGCGTGAACGCCTGCGTCTGATAGCTTTCGACCTGGCGCCCGGTCTTGGCGCGCTTGACCGCAAATTGCGCGTTGCGGATCAGTTCCTCGACATCGTCGATCGCGTCATTGCCGTAAGCGATGCCGATCGAACATTCGACGCCGATCTCGTAATCGCTCAGCCGGAACGGTGCCGACAGTGCGCAGCGGATGCGCTCGGCGAGCCGGTTGGCCTCGGCGGGATCGTCGTCGACCGCCATCAGGATACCGAATTCGTCGCCGCCGATCCGCGCGAGCGAATCGCGCGCGCGCAGCACGCCCTTGATCCGGCGCGCGACGGTGATCAGCAATTCGTCGCCCGCGAGGCCGCCGAGACACGCGTTGAGCCGCCCGAAGCGATCGATATCGATGACCAGCACCGCATGGCAGCTGCGTTCCGCCTGCACCGCCTCGATCATGTCGCTGAAGCCTTCCCGATTGGGCAGGCCGGTCAGGCTGTCGGTGGTCATTTCGCGACGCAGCGAGCGTTCGGTGTGGATCTGCGCGGTCAGGTCGATGAACGCGATCTGGCAGCGGTCGCGCAGCATCGGCGTCGGCCGCGCGATGGTGACGCGATAATAACGCGAATCGATCACCTGGCCGATCGACCAGTCGAAATCGATCCGCACGTCGGAGGTCCGCAGGAAGGCGTCGATGCGGCTGCCGAGCATCGCCAGCATCGGCGACCGGTCGGCGATCACGCCCAGCCCGGCGAGCCGATAGGCCCGATTGACCGCGAGGAATTCGAACCCGTCGCCCTCGCGCACGACCTGCACCGTCGGGATCGGGATCAGCTCGAGATCGCGCTCGAACAGCTCCCGCGCAGCGAGCGTGATGGACGACAGGTCAGGCGAAGCGGTGGCCATATCCCCTGTTTTAGACGCCGTTCGTTAAAGCGCCCTGAAAGTATACGTTCATATTGATGTATATCAGCACGTATCGTTCGCAGGTGAAATCGGGTTCCTACCCCCCGAACCGATTGTCGCGCGGGAAGCCGGTCGGCGGGGTGCGGCCGGCGGCGCCGCGTGCGGTGCGCCACAGCGACAGGTCGGTCTCGGTGCGGGTGCGGCCCGAGCCGCCGCCCATCGGCCAGCTCAGCCCCTCGGCGAAGACGAAGGTGGTCGCATCGGACAAATGGCCCTCACGGAAGCGTTGCAGCTGCACGCCGGTGCCGCGCGTCATCACCGGCAGCTCGGCGATCGGGAAGACGAGGAACTTGCGGTTGTCGCCGATCGCCGCGACGTAATCGGCCTCGGGCGCGACCGGGCGGACGACGAGCAGCTTCGCCCCCGGCCGCGGCGTCATTACCGTCTTGCCCTTGCGCGTCTCGGCGATCACCTCGGCGACGGGCACGCGGAAACCGCGGCCGTCGGTGGCGGCGATCAGCAATTGCGCCTGCGCGCGCGCGTTGAGGAAGGCGACGACGCCGATCGATCCGTCGAGGTCGATCATCGCGCGCACCGGCTCGCCGAAGCCGCGCCCGCCGGGCAGCTTGTCCGCCGCCAGCGTGAAGAACCGCCCGTTTTCCGCCGCGAGCAGCAACTTGTCCGTCGTCTGCGCATGGAAGGCGAAGGCGGGGCCGTCGCCCTCCTTGAACTTGAGCGTCTCCGCCGAGGCGAGATCGGAATGCCCCTTCATCGCGCGGATCCAGCCGCGCTGCGACAGGATCACCGTGATCGGCTCGCGCTCGATCATCGCCTCCAGCGGGATGTCGCGGGTCGGCGCGGCTTCCTCGATCGTCGTGCGCCGCGCGCCGAGCGCCGTCTCCGGCCCGTAGCGGTCGCGCACCTTCTTCATGTCGCGCTTCATCCGCCGCTTCTGCTTGGCGGGGTCGGCGAGCAGCCCCTCCAGCTCGGCCTGCTCCTTGTCGAGCTTGTCGCGCTCGCCGCGGATCTCGAACTCCTCCAGCCGGCGCAGGCTGCGCAGCCGCATGTTGAGGATCGCCTCCGCCTGCCGGTCGGTCAGGCGGAATTCCTCCATCATCACCGCCTTGGGCTCGTCCTCGGTCCGGATGATCTCGATCACCCGGTCGAGGTTGAGATAGGCGATCAGATAGCCGTCGAGCAGCTCGATCCGGTCGGCGATCTTGCCCAGCCGGTGGCGCGTGCGCCGTTCGAGCACGACGAACTGATGCTCCACCCATGCCTTGAGCGCGCCGCCGAGCGACATCACCCGCGGCGTGCGATCCTTGTCGAGCACGTTGAGGTTGAGGCTGATCCGCGTCTCGAGGTCGGAGAAGCGGAACAGGCCGTCCATCAGCACCTGCGGATCGACGGTGCGGCTGCGCGGTTCGAGCACGATCCGCACCTCGGCATCCGATTCGTCGCGCACGTCGGCGAGGATCGGGAATTTGCGGTCGTTGATGAGCCCGGCGATCTGCTCGATCAATTTGCCCTTCTGCACGCCGTACGGGATCTCGCTGACCACCAATTGCCAGCCGCCGCCCTTCTCGCGCTCGATGTCCCAGCGCGCGCGGACGCGGAAACTGCCGCGCCCCGTCGCATAGCTTTCCGCGATCACCGCCGCCGGATCGACCACCAGCCCGCCGGTCGGAAAGTCCGGCCCCTTGACGAAGTCGAGCACCGCGGTGTCGGGCGCGTCGGGCTTGTCGACCAGCATGATCGCCGCATCGAGCAATTCGGCGGCATTGTGCGGCGGGATGCTCGTCGCCATGCCGACCGCGATGCCGCTCGCGCCATTGGCGAGCAGATTGGGGAACAGGCCGGGGAACAGCTCCGGCTCCTGATCCTCGCCATTGTAGGTCGGGCGATAGGCGACGGCATCCTCGTCGAGCCCGTCCATCAGGTCGATCGCGACCTGCGTCAGCCGCGCCTCGGTATAGCGATAGGCGGCGGCGTTATCGCCGTCGATATTGCCGAAATTGCCCTGCCCGTCGACCAAAGGATAGCGCAGCGAGAAGGTCTGCGCGAGGCGGACCATCGCGTCATAGACCGACTGGTCGCCGTGCGGGTGATATTTGCCGATGACGTCGCCGACGACGCGCGCGCATTTCTTATAGCCCTGGCTCGGATCGAGTTTGAGCAGCCGCATCGCCCACAACAGCCGCCGGTGGACGGGCTTCAGCCCGTCGCGCACGTCGGGCAGCGACCGCGCGGTGATCGTCGACAGCGCATAGACCAGATAGCGGTCGGACAAGGCGGTATCGAACGGCGCATCGAGGATGCCGATCGGGGGTTCCTGAAAGTCGGTGGCCATATCGGGAACACTAGTCCGTGGGGGTCTAAACGGCAACGGGCGGGGGTGAAGAGCTGACGCGGGCGCTGTGGGCAGGTGTCGCACCCGCTTGCACCGAGCGCCTACCTTCCGTCACCCCGGCCTCGAGCCGGGGTCCCGCTTCCGCCGCCGTCGAGGAAGCGGGATGCCGGATCAGGTCCGGCATGACGGACACGGCCTCCGTGCGCCAAGCCCCTATTCTCGCGCGGATACCGCATCCGCCAGCAGCGCCCGATGCAGCCGCCCCGTCTCGCGCCAGTCGTAGCGTTCCGCATAGCGCCGCGTCGCCGCGCGATCGGGCAGCGCGGCGAGCAGCCGCGCGATCGCGGTGCCGATCGCGCCGGCCGACCGGTTCGCACTCAGCAGCCCCGCCTCCGGCACTCGCACCACCTCGGGCGAACCCCATATCGGCGTCGCGACCAGCGGCGTCCCGCAGGCCAGCGCCTCGAGCAGCACGTTGGCGATCCCCTCGCGATCCGCGCCGTTCACCGCCACGTCCGCCGCGCCGTAGAGATCGGGCAGCCGCGCCTGGTCGACATGGCCGAGGAAGCGCACCCGTTCCGCCACGCCCAGCTCCGCCGCCAGCGCGCGCAGCGCCGCCTCGCGCGGCCCGTCCCCCGCGATCATCAGCGTCACCCCCGGCAGCGCCGCGACCGCACGGATCACCAGATCATGCCCCTTGCGATCGATCAGATGCCCGACCGACAGCACCGCCGGCCCGTCCAGCCCGAGCGACCGGCGCAGCGCGTCGCGGTCGGCCGGCGGCCGGAACAGCGCGAGGTCGACGCCATGCTCGACCACCCGCACTTTGTCCGCCGCCGCGCCGAGCGCGAGCAATTCGTCGCGCAATGCGCCGCACACCGTGGTCACCGCCGCCGCGCGGGCGATTGCGGCGAGGATCATCCGCCGTTCGGCACGATGCTGCGGGATCAGGCTGACGTCGGTGCCGAGCGCGCTCATCAGGAACGGTCGCCCGAACATCCGCGCGAGCAGTCCCGCCGCCACCCCGTCGGGATAGAGATAATAACTGTCGATCGCGTCGAAATCGAACGTCCGCCGCAGCTTGGCGATATGCGGATACAGCGCCGCCGCCATCAGCCACGGCGCCGCCGCCATGCCGATCTTGGGCAGCACGGGATAGCGCGGATGGCTGATCGCCAGCCCGCGCCGTGTCGCGGCCTGCGGCGCCCGGCCGAAATCCGCGTAGCGGCCGAACAGCGGATGCGCGCTGGGGAACCACGGCACCGGCGCGACGACGCGGATCTCGTCGCCGGGTCGGGCGAGATGCGCGACGCGATGCTCGATGAAGATGCCGTGCCGCGGCTGCGCGGCATTGGGATACAGGCTGGACAGCACCAGGATCTTCATGCGCGCCCCGACCGTTACGAACCATTGCCGTAACCGGCTGCGGCCGATCTGGCCATGCTGCGCGCGGCCGCCTCTGCCCCAGTTCCGCACACATCCGGCGCGGCGGATGCGGTGGCGGTGGGACTCGTGGTGACGGCTCCCCCACCCCGTCACGCCGCAGGGCAATCGCATATGGACGCTCGTGCGAGCCTGTCGTCTTCCAAGCCCACCCCGTCACCCCGGACTTGTTCCGGGGTCCACCCTGCGGCGAGGAGGAAGGCTTGATTCGACACCGTTCTCCTGCGGCCCCGTGGACCCCGGAACGAGTCCGGGGTGACGAAATGGGAGGACGCTTTGCAAACGCCACGACAACCCTTCTCTTGCGAACACCGGGGATCGCGCGCCCATCCGCCGTCCGCTAGCGTTGTCCCCGCATGCTGACCTGGCCCGACCTCACCAGCCGCCCGCGCGGCACGCCCGATGCGACGATCGCCTACGGACCCGACCCGCTGCAGGTGATCGACCTCTGGCGTCCCGCCGGTGCCGGGCCGCATCCGGTGGTGCTGATCGTCCACGGCGGCTGCTGGCAGACCGGCATCGCCGACCGCCGGCTGATGGACTGGGTCGCCGCCGATCTGCGCGATCACGGCATCGCATCATGGAACATCGACTATCGCGGCGTCGACCGCGCCGGCGGCGGCTATCCCGGCACCTTCCACGACGTCGCCGCGGCCGCCGACCGGCTGCGCAGCGACGCCGCCGCGCACGGCCTCGACCTCGCCCGCCGCGTCGCGCTCGGCCATTCGGCGGGCGGGCATCTCGCCTTGTGGCTCGCCGCGCGCCACCGCATCGCCCCCGACAGCCCGCTCCACGATCCCGATCCGCTGCGCCTCGATCACGTCGTCGCCCTCGGCGCCCTGCCCGATCTCGCCGCGGTCGCCGCCAGCCCCGACAACGGTTGCGTCACCGAGGTAATCGCACAGCTCACCGACCAAAGCCGCGCCGCGCCCTATGCCGACACCTCGGTCCCGCCGCTCCTCCCGCTCGGCGCGGTGCAGGACCTCGTCAACGGCCGCGAGGATCGCATCGTCCCCTATCGCCTCGCCGAGGACTATGTCGCCCGCGCCCGCGCCGCCGGCGACGCGGTCGACCTCCACACCATCGCCGATACCGGTCACGTCGAACTGATCGCTCCCGGCACCCCCGCCTGGACGCACGCGCGCGCCCTCCTCCGCTCCGCTCTTGCCCGAGACGCCGCATGACCCGCGAAGACGCCCGCGCCCTCGACCGCGCCGACCCGCTCGCGCGCTTCCGCGACCGTTTCGCGCTGCCCGAGGGCCTCATCTATCTCGACGGCAATTCGCTCGGCGTGCTGCCGCGCGCCGTCATCCCCGCGCTTGCCGACACCGTCCAGCGGCAATGGGGCGAGCGGCTGATCCGCAGCTGGAACGAAGGCTGGATCGACGCCCCGCAGCGCCTCGGCGCGAAGATCGCGCCGCTGATCGGCGCCGCCGCGGACGAGGTGATCGTCGGCGACACCACCTCGACGCATCTGTTCAAGGCGCTGGTCGCCGCGCTCCGCCACGATCCCGCCCGCCGCACGATCGTCAGCGAGGCTGGCAATTTCCCCACCGACCTCCACATCGCCGAGGGCGCGGTCGCCTGCGTGGAGGGCGCGGCGCTGAAGGTCGTCGCGCGCGCCGACCTCGCCGCCGCGCTCGACGACGATACCGCGGTGATGCTGCTCACCCACATCCATTACAAGACCGCCGAACGCTTCGACCTCGCCGGCTGGACCGCCCGCGCCCACGCCGCCGGCGCGCTGATGCTGTGGGACTTCAGCCACAGCGTCGGCGCGGTGCCGATCGACGTCACCGCCGCCGGTGCCGACATGGCGGTCGGCTGCACCTACAAATATCTCAACGGTGGCCCCGGCGCGCCCGCCTTCCTCTATGTCGCGCGCCGCCTGCACGATTTGCTCGCCAATCCGGTGAGCGGCTGGATGGGCCATGCCGAACCCTTCGCCTTCACCGACGCCTACCGCCCCGCCGCGGGGATGAAGCGCTGGCTGGTCGGCACCCCGTCGATCCTCGCGATGGCGAGCCTCGAGGCCGCGCTCGACCTCTGGCAGGACGTCGACCTGACCCGGATCGCCGCCAAGAGCGCCGCGCTCTTCGCCATCCTCGCCGAAGCCGGCGCCGCCGCCGGCCTCCCCTGCGTCAGCCCCGCCGACCCGGCGCGACGCGGCAGCCACATCAGCTTCCGCCACGACCACGCCTATGAGGTGACGCAGGCCCTGATCGCCCGCGGCGTCATCGGCGACTTCCGCGCCCCCGACGTGCTGCGCCTCGGCCTGACTCCGCTGTATCTCAGCCACGAGGACGTGTGGTGCGCCGGCGAACACCTCCGCGACGTCATCGCCACCGAGGCATGGCGCAACCCCGCTTATGCCGAACGCAACGCCGTGACCTGACCGGCCGCCTCAATCGTTGAGATGCGGAAACACCTCCCCCTGCAAATTGATCGTCAACTGCAGGTTGAGCGCATGATCCATCTGCGCGCGCGCATCGCTACGCCCGGGGCGGAACTGGTTGAGATAGCCGACGTCCGCCGTCATCAGCTTGCCGATCGGCACGACGACGCCGACGATGTTGCGCATCCGCTCATAACCGCTGCGCTGCCCCCAGCGCGTGCTGTTGGGCAGCAGGAAGCTCTCGTGGCTGACGAACAGCGCCCATTTGCCCGTCCCCAGCCGCTGATTGTAGCGCAGCAGCGGCCGCACCCGGAAGCCGATCTCGGACCCGCGCGGATTGAACCGCTCGTCGACGCGGAAGCGCGTGGTGAAGCCGCCGAACGTCCCCACCACCTGCTGGCGGATGCGATCCTCGTCGGCGCCGGTATTGCCGTTATGCGCCCCCACCTTGCGATAGCCGACGCCGAGCTCGATCCCCTTCGCTGCCTTGATCCCGAGCAGCGCGCCGAATTCGGTCTGGTACAATCCGTCCTGCCGGTCGCTGAACCGCGCGATCTGCTCCAGCGTGACGCGCACCCCGTCGGTCAGCGGCACGTTGGTGTTGATCTGCGTCCACAGCTGCGCATCCTGCTGCTGCGCCGCCGCGGGAAGGGCCGATAAGACGGTCAGTGCCACACCGACCGCCACGGCGTATAGATAGCGGCCTGTGCCGCGAGACCGGTGGATGTAAATCACGTTCGCGCGTTACCGTGCATCCCCGCCGATGTCATGCGCCCGTTTCGGTATCGTTTTCGCCGGTATCGCTCGTGATTGCACCCCCGCCCCCCTTCCCCTATAGGCGCGACCATTCCGGCCCCGGCTCGCGAACCTCGCGCCGCCGGGGCTGCTCTATTTCAGGGGACACGCGCATGGCTCGGCGCCGCCAGATCTACGAAGGCAAGGCCAAGATCCTGTACGAGGGCCCCGAGCCCGGCACGCTGATCCAGTATTTCAAGGACGACGCCACCGCGTTCAACGCCCAGAAGAAGGGCACGATCAACGGCAAGGGCGTGCTCAACAACCGGATCTCCGAGCATATCTTCACGATGCTCGACGCGATCGGCGTGCCGACGCATTTCATCCGCCGGCTCAACATGCGCGAACAGCTCATCCGCCAGGTCGAGATCGTGCCGATCGAGGTCGTCGTGCGCAACGTCGCCGCCGGCTCGCTGTCGAAGCGGCTGGGGATCGAGGAGGGCGTCAAGCTCCCGCGCACGATCATTGAATATTATTACAAGGATGATGCGCTCGGCGATCCGATGATCACCGACGAGCATATCGCCGCCTTCGGCTGGGCGAGCCAGGAGGAGATGCACGACATCGCCGACCTCGCGATCCGCGTGAACGACTTCCTCAGCGGCCTGTTCGCCGGCGTCGGCATCCGGCTGGTCGACTTCAAGCTCGAATTCGGCCGCATCTGGGACAATGACTTCGGCCGGATCATCCTCGCCGATGAGATCAGCCCCGACGGCTGCCGCCTGTGGGACATGGACACCAACGAGAAGATGGACAAGGACCGCTTCCGCCGCGATCTCGGCGGCGAGGCGGAGGCCTATCAGGAGGTGGCGCGTCGCCTCGGCCTGATGCCCGAGGGCGAGGACGGCGCCGTGCTCGACCTCGACAGCCATCGCAAACGCCGGGGTAAGTAAGATGAAGCTGCGTATCTTCGTGACGCTCAAGCCCGGCGTGCTCGACCCGCAGGGCCGCGCCATCCATCATGCCCTCGGCAGCCTCGGCTTCGAAGGCGTCGAGGACGTCCGCGCCGGCAAGATGTTCGAACTCGAGGTCGCCGACTCGACGACCGACGAGTCGATCGACGGCATGTGCCGCCAGTTGCTCGCCAATACGGTGATCGAGAATTTCCGCGTGGAGCGCGTCTGACATGAAAACCGCGGTCGTCGTCTTTCCGGGCTCGAACTGCGACCGCGACCTTGCGGTGGCGCTGGAACGGGTGACCGGCAGCAAGCCGGCGATGGTCTGGCACGGCGACAGCGAGCTGCCCGACGGCGTCGGCCTCGTCGCGGTGCCGGGCGGCTTCTCCTACGGCGATTACCTGCGCTCGGGCGCGATCGCGGCGCGCTCGCCGATCATGCGCGCGATCGTCGAGCAGGCGGGCCGCGGCCTGCCCGTGCTCGGCGTGTGCAACGGCTTCCAGGTGCTGACCGAGGCGGGGCTGCTGCCCGGCGCGCTGATGCGCAACGCCGGACTCGACTTCGTCTGCCGCGACGTCGCGCTGACCGTCGCCAATGCGCAATCGGCGTTCACCAGCTGCTATGACGCGAACGAGACGATCCGCGTCCCCGTCGCCCACCACGACGGCAATTATTTCGCCGACTCGGACACGCTCGACCGGCTCGAGGGCGAAGGCCGCGTCGCCTTCCGTTATGGCGAATCGGTCAATGGTTCGGCGCGCGACATCGCCGGCGTCCTCAACGCCGCCGGCAATGTGCTCGGCATGATGCCCCACCCCGAGCGCAAGATCGAAACCGCGCACGGCGGCACCGACGGCCGCCGCCTCTTCGAAGGCGTGCTGGAGACGATCGGGGCGTAAGCCGCGCGACCTCCGCGCACGCCCGTGAACGCGGCGGCTATCGCATATGAGCGTTCGAGTGGCTCCATCGCCTTCCAGGCGCACCCCGTCACCCCGGACTGGTTCCGGGGTCCACTCCGCGGCGGGGAGCATCGGTTGTGCCTCCAGCCGTGCCCCTGCGCCCGGTGGACTTCGGAACGAGTCGGGGGTGACGAAGACGATGTGGAAGCGGCTCGGTGAACGCGGGGCGGGCGTTGCGACCGCCCCCGCC
>NZ_SCMZ01000067.1:0-16403 GCF_005503285.1 Sphingomonas sp. 2SG | reverse complement strand
GAGGGGCGCTACGCGCCGGGCATGACCCCTCTGCGTCTCTGCGCCTCTGCGCGCAAAATCCTTCTTCCCGCGTGAACCCACCACTCCGCGCCGCCGCGCGAGATTTAAGCCCCCGCCGCCTTCAGCAACGGCTCAAGCTGGCCCCAGCTCAGCGCGTCGATCTTCTTGCCGTTGAGGATCAGTGTCGGCGTGCCGGTGACGGTGCCGTCGGCGCTCTTGTCCTGCGTCTGCTTGGTCCAGCGGTCGATCTGCTTCATGTCGGCGAGGCAGGCGCGCGCCTTGGCCTCGGGGATGCCGCGCTGCTTGGCGAAGTCGACCAGCCCCATCTGCTCGGCCATGATGCGGATCGCGTCGACCGGCTTGGCGGTCTGCAATTGCTGCTGCATCGGCTGCGGCATCGCCTGCAGCTTGGTGTTGAAGCCCTCCTGCGCCTGATACATCTGCTCGAGGATCGGGAAGAAGGTCGAAGGATCGGTGCAATTGCCGAGCAGCGCCGGCGGCAGATCGGGCGCGCCGTGGACCAGGAACTCGCGATATTCGAAGCTGACCTTGCCGGTCTTCACATATTTGTCGAGCAGCGGCGCGAAGCCTTCGCGCGCGAGCGCGCCGCAGGTCGGGCACAGGCGCGAGCCATATTCGACCAGCTTGATCGGCGCGTTGGGATTGCCGACGATCGTCCCCTCGGCGGTGCGCGCCGCGGTCTCGGTCCAGCTCTGCCCGGCGGGTGCGGCGACCGCCGCGGCGGGGCTGGCGGGTGCGGTCGGCGTTCCCGCCTCCTTTGAGCAGCCGGCCAGTGCCAGCGGGAGGACGAGAAGCGACGCAAGCATTTTCATCGGGTTACGCTCCATATATCTGGCCACTTATTTCGCGCCCTTGGCGCGCAGGACGGGTTCGAGCTTGTCCCAGCCGGCGGGCGGCTGGAGTTCGCCGTTGAGGTAGAAGGTCGGCGTGCTGCGCACCTCGACCGGCGCGTCGCCGGTCATCGCGGTGATCCGCGCCACTTCGGCCTTGTCGGCGAAACAGGCGTTGATCCTCGCCGGCGTCAGCCCGCGCGCGCGCATCGCCGCGGTCAGCCCGGCGGCCTCCATATAGGCGCGCGCCTGGTCGAGCAGCGGCTTGGCGTCGATGTCGGGATGCGCCTGCTGGTACGTGCCCAATTTGGGCAGCCACGTCGCCTGCGTCGCGAAGATCATCGCATGCGCCGCGCCGAAGCCGTGTGGCCCCGCACACCGCGCGAGGATCGCCGCGCCGAGATCGGCCGGATCGCGGATCAGATGGCGATATTCGAGGCTGACCTTGCCCGAGCGGATCATCTGCCCCTTGAGCACCGGTGCGCTCTCATTGGCGAAATCGGCGCAATGCGAACAGGTGTAGCTGCCATATTCGACCAGCTTGATCGGCGCGGCGGGGTTGCCGAAAACATAGGCGCCCTTGGCGGTCGGCCGGGCGACCTGGCTCCAGTCGGTCGCCGGCGCGGCGGCGAGCAGCAAGGCGACGGCGGGAACGAAGCGCAGGCGGTGGGGCATGACAGGGCTCATCCTATCTTGGGGATGCCGCGGGTGGCGTGGACCCCGGCGGCGAGCGATTCGAGCACCGCGCGCAATTCGGGATCGGCGATCGCCTTCAGCCCGTCGCCGATCTCGGCGGGGGCGGGCTTGAGCGCCGTCGGCGCGCTGCGCGGCATCGGCTTGGCGACCTCGCCCTGGCGGATCGTCAGCCGCGCCACCGCGGCATAACCGAAGAAGCGGTTGACCCGCTCGACGATCTCGGGCGCGATATGCTGCATCATCGGCGCATGCGCACCGCGCACGACGATCGTCAGCACGCCCTCGGCCTTCTTGCCCGGCGGGAAGCGCAGCGATTCGGGTGCGGAGGCGGCGGCCCAGCGGGTGCCGACGATCTCCGGCCAGCGCGTCACCAGCGCGCTCTGCACGAAGCCGAATCGCTTGAAGGCGGCGCCATGGATCGCGGGCAGCAATTCGCTGACCGCGCGGGCGCGGTTCTGGCGGGGGGGCTCGACATCGGGGGCGCGGACGCGCTTGCTCATCGGCGGTCCCATGCCATAGCCAAGTCGTGGACGCTACTCGCTCTTATCCCGACCCCGCGGCGATCTCCCCGGCGCTGCTCGTCTGGTACGATCGCCATCGCCGCGCCTTGCCATGGCGCGCGCTGCCCGGCGCAACGCCCGATCCCTATCGCGTCTGGCTGTCGGAGGTGATGCTGCAGCAGACGACGGTCGCCGCGGTGCGGCCGCGATTCGCGGCGTGGGTGGCGCGCTGGCCCGATTTCGCCAGCCTCGCCGCCGCCGACGATGCCGAGGTCATGGCCGCCTGGGCGGGACTCGGTTATTATGCCCGCGCGCGCAATCTGGTCGCCGCGGCGAAGGCGGTGGTCGCCGATCACGGCGGCGTCTTCCCGCAGGACGAGGCGGTGTTGCGCACGCTGCCGGGACTCGGCGCCTATACCGCCGCGGCGGTGGCGGCGATCGCCTTCGGCAAGCGCGCGGTGGTGGTCGATGCCAATGTCGAGCGCGTCGTCGCGCGGCTGTTCGCGATCCGCACGCCTTTGCCCGGCGCTCGCGTCGCGATCCGCGCCGCCGCCGACCGGATCACCCCCGACGACCGCGCCGGCGACTTCGCGCAGGCGATGATGGACCTCGGCTCGGGCATCTGCACGCCGAAGGCACCATCCTGCCTGCTCTGCCCGCTCGAACCGGAATGTCTCGGCGTGCGCGAGGGCGCGCCCGAGGCGCTGCCGGTCAAGGCGAAGAAGAAGGCCAAGCCGCAACGCCATGGCACGATCTTCTGGGTCGAACGTGACGGCAGCGTGCTGCTCGTCACCCGGCCGGACAGGGGATTGCTCGGCGGGATGCGCGCGCTGCCGACCGGCCCGTGGGTCGAGGCGCCGCCGGGTCTCGCCGATGCGCCGCTCGCCGCCGACTGGGAGATGCGCAACGCGACGGTGGCGCATGGCTTCACCCATTTCGACCTGCAACTGGCGCTTGCCGTCGCCGGGACGGACGCGCATCAGGCGGGCGAATGGTGGCCGATCGCGGAGCTCGACCGCGCCGGCCTGCCGACGGTGTTCGCCAAGGCCGCGGCGGCGGTGCTGAGGAGAGACGGATGAAGCGCAACATGATCGCCGGACTGGCCCTCGTCGCCTTGGCCACCACCGCCGCGATCGGCGGGAAGGCGCTGCAACCGCCCGCCCCGACGACGCAGACCGCCGCGCTGCCGCAGACGCAGGCGCTGTTCGATGCTTATGTCCGCGACGGCAAGATGCCCGGCATCGTCGCGGCGTTCGGCGTCGGCGACCGGCCGACTTGGTTCGTCCAGGCGGGCCGGCTCTCGACCGAGGCGGAGGCCGCGCCGGCGACGCCGGACAGCCTGTGGCGGGTCTATTCGATGACCAAGCCGGTCACCGCGATGGCGGCGATGATCCTGATCGAGGAGGGCAAGATCGGCCTCGACGACCCCGTTGCCAAATATATCCCCGCCTTCGCGACGATGAGGGTCGCGACCAGCCCGGAGACGAGCCTCGCCAGCGTGCCCGCGGAACGGCCGATCACGATCCGCATGTTGCTGACGCACACTTCGGGCCTCACCTACAACATCATCGCCAAAGGCGCGCTGCTCAAGGAATATGAACGGCTCGGCATCCTCCCCGCCGAGGTCAGCGCCAGCGTCGAACCGGCGATGCGCCGCACCCGCGCGCCGACGCTCGCCGCATTCGCCGACCGGGTCGCGCAGGCGCCGCTGATCGCGCAGCCGGGGACGGCGTGGAATTATTCGGTCGGCCTCGACGTCATGGGCCGGGTGATCGAGGTCGCCGGCGGCATGCCGTTCGACCGCTTCGTCGACACGCGCATTTTCGCGCCGCTGCGGATGACGTCGAGCTTCTGGACGGTGCCGCGGTCGCAGGCACGCCGGCTCGCGACCAATTATGCCTTCACCGGCGATGCGCTGGTGCCGCTCGATCCCGCCGCGACCTCGGTCTATCTCCAGCCGCCGAGCTTCCCCTATGGCGGCGCCGGGCTGGTGATGTCGGCGCGCGACTATGATCGTTTCCTCCACATGCTCGCCGACGAAGGCACGCTCGACGGCGTGCGGATCATGAAGCCCGAGACGGTACGGCTCGCCATGTCCAACCTGCTCCCCGCCGGCGTGACCTTCGGCGGGGTCGGCGGCGCGACCGGTGGCGCGACCGCGCGGGCAACGCCGATGGGCTATGGCGCGGGCGGCTCGGTCTATCTCGCCGACGGGCCGGGCGGCATGCCGTCGAAGGGCACCTATGGCTGGGGCGGCGCCGCGGGCACGGTCGCCTTCGTCGATCCCGTGAAGAAGGTACGTGGTACGATCATGGTCAATTACTTCCCTGCCGATCGCTGGCCGCTGCGCCAGCAGGCGGTCGCCGCCTTCGCCGCCGACATGGCACGGTATCGCCGATGACCCCCGGCTTCACCGGCGGCACGCTCGACCGTGCCGATGCGCTGCGCCACGATCCCGTCGCGCTCGCCGCCAAGCTCGACGGCAACGCCCGCGTGCTCGCGCTCGACGGGCTGATGCCGGAGGTCACCGCCGACGGCCTGCTCGCCTGGACCTCGCTCGCCGCGGTGCCCGAGGGGGCGGAGACGATCCTGCTCGGTCTCGACGGCGCCGGCCGCGCGCATGTCGTCGTCGTCCCGCCCGCGGGGACCGAGGGGACCGCGCCGGCGATGCGCTCGCCGGCGTTGATGGCGGTGCTCGCCGCGTTGCAGCCCGGCGAGGCGGCGACCTATGCCGCGGCGCGCAGCCTGCTCGACTGGCACGCCCGCCACCGCTTCTGCGCGCGCTGCGGATCGACCACGCATCCGTTCCGCGCCGGCTGGGGGCGGCAATGCGACGCCTGCGGCACCGAACATTTCCCGCGCGTCGACCCCGTCGTCATCATGATCGCCGAACATGACGGCCGCGCCCTGCTCGGCCGCGGCAAGGGCTGGCCGGAGGGCCGCTATTCGGCGCTCGCCGGTTTCCTCGAACCCGCCGAATCGATCGAGGAGGCGGTCGCCCGCGAGATCCACGAGGAAGCCGGCGTCCGCGTCGGCAACGTCCGCTACGTCGCCAGCCAGCCCTGGCCTTTCCCCTCGTCGCTGATGATCGCCTGTATCGGCGAGGCGGAGGACGATGCGATCACGCTCGACACCAACGAGCTGGAGGATGCGATGTGGGTCCCGCGCGACATGGTCCGCGCGGTGCTCGCCGGCGAGCCCGGCCCGTTCCTGCCGCCGCCGCCGTACGCGATCGCGCACACGCTGCTGACGGTGTGGGCCAACTCTTAAATCCTCCCCCGCCAGGGGGAGGTGGCAGCGCGACGCGCTGACGGAGGGGGAGGAAAGGATGGGAGCCAGGTGCTCGAGCGTCTCCCCGTCCTCCCCCTCCGTCACGCCTTTGGCGCGCCACGTCCCCCTGGCGGGGGAGGATTTGGACTCACCGCATCGCCGCGACCAGTTCGTCGAGCGAGGCGATCGCGAAGCTCGTCATGTCGTCGGCGAGCGCATAGGGCAGCAGCAGCGTCCGCCCGCGCACCAGCGCGCCGCATGAATAGACGACGTTGGGCACATAGCCGTCCCACGTCTCGCCGTCCGGCGCGATCAGCGGTTCGGGCAGCCGCCCCAGCACCTTGGTCGGATCGTCGCGGTCGAGCAGCGCGGCGCCGATACAATAGCTGCGCACCATGCCCACGCCATGGGTCAGCACCAGCCAGCCCTCTTCGATCTCGATCGGCGAGCCGCAATTGCCGATCTGGATGAACTCCCACGGATATTCCGGCGTCATGATCCGCACCGGATCGGGCCAGGCGAGCGGCGTGTCGCTCTTGGCGAACCACAGATTCTCGTTGTCGTGGCGGAACAGCGCGGCGAACTGGCCGTCGATCTTGCGCGGGAACAGCGCCATGCCCTTGCCGCTCGCCACCGCGCCGTCGACGGGGTGCATGTGGAACAGGCGGAAATCGTCGGTCTGCAACACCTCCTGCCGCGCGCCCTGGCCGCCGACCGCGGTATAGGTGCCGATATAGGTCTCGCGCCCGTCCTCGTCGCAGAAATGGGCGAGGCGCAGATCCTCGATGCCGCGGTTCTGGCTCTCGACGACCGGGAACAGCACCGTCTCCGACGGCTCGCGCGCATCGCGGCAATTGAGCTGGACGAGCGCCTTGGCGCCGATCTCGCGGACCAGTTCGATCGACGGCTCCTCGATCACCGGCGGCACGCCCTGCCGGCTGGGCGTGTCGATAACGAGGTCGTCGTCCGCCGGACCCCAGGTGCCGGTGCGGAAGGTGACCGACGACAGATGCCCCTCGCCGATGCCGCGCAGCGACAGCACGAAGCGGATCGCGCCCTCGGCGCAGCCGCTCTGGTCGGGATGCGGCACGATGCTCGGGTTGAACAGCGCCGCCGCCTCGAACGAATATTCGGCGCTGAAATAGGCGCCGACCAGCATCCTGCGCGATTCCGACAGTCCGGCATCGAGCTTCAGCGGCTCGGCGACCTCGTCGAAGCGGCGCAGCAACAGTCCGGGGATCTCGCGATGCCGCGATCCCAGCCCCTCGACGACGACCGCGACCAGCTCCTCGATCTCCGCATCGGACATCGCCAGCATCCGCTCGACGATCCGGTCGCCGCGCGGCGCCCCCTCGACGCGGAACGGATCGGGATCCTCGGGCAGGAACGGGCGGATGACGGTGCGCTTGGGATCGGGGAGCAGCGTCGGTTCGAGATGACGCACGAAGGAAGCGGCCAAGGGGGACCCTCCGGATGGAGTTGCGCCGGCGGCTGCCGGCTTCTCGCATCAGACGCGCGAAGCCGAAGCCCGGGTCCATTCATACTAGCGGCTTTGCGTTAGGAATCATTGCCGGTCAGCAGCGCGTCCCAGCGCCGCGCATGCGCTGCGGTCGCCGCCGCCGCGATCGCGGCGAGCAGCGGCGGATCGCCGGCGACCTGCGGCGGCAGGCCGAGCCCCGCCTCGGCGAGGCGGGCCACCACCGTCGCCGGATCGGCATCGCGCGCCGCGGCGGCGAGCTGCGCGCCGGCGGGATCGGCGATAGCGACCCCTGCTTGCGCGCGCACGATCAGGAACGCGACCCAGCCGCCCAGCGCTGCGACGACATGCGCCGGCATCCGTCCGTCCGCGCGATGCGCGGCGAGCGTGTCGCCGAGGCGATAGGGCAGCTTCTGCGATCCGTCGGTGGCGATCTGGTCGAGCCGGTGGACGATCGCCGTATTGCGGAACCGCGCCAGCACCGCGCGGCGATAGGCGTCGAGGTCGAGCCCCGCCACCGCCGGCAGCATCGGCACGATGTCGCGCCGGATCATCGCGTCGACGAAGCCGGCGAGCGCGGCATCGGCCATCGCCTCGGCGACGCTGGCATGGCCGCGCAGCAGCCCGAGATAGGCGAGCGTCGAATGCGCGCCGTTGAGGATGCGCAACTTGGCTTTCTCGTAACCGGCGACATCGCCGGTCAGCGTCGCGCCCGCGCCGACGAGGTCGGGGCCGAGCGGCACGCCGACATCCTCGATCACCCATTGCGCGAACCGCTCGCGCTGGACGGCGGCGCGATCCTCCAGCCCGATCGTCGCCGCGACCGCCGCATACAGCGCCTCGTCCGACGCGGGGGTGATCGAATCGACCATCGTCGACGGCACCCGCACCTCGCCCGCGATCCAGTCGGCGAGGCCCGCATCGCCGACCCGCGCGAAGGCGACCAGCGCCGCATGCAGCTTGGCGCCGTTGCTGGCGAGATTGTCGCACGGCATCGGCACGAACGGCCGCAGCCCCGCCTCGCGTCGCGCGGCGAGCCCGGCGACGATCCAGCCAATCACGCTGCGCGGCACCGCGGCGCCGGCGAGATCGTGGACGATATCGGTATGGCCGAGGTCGAGCGTGCCGTCGCCGGCGAGGCAATAGCCCTTTTCGGTCACCGTCGTCGTCACCAGCGTCACCGCCGGATCGGCGAGCAGCGCATGCGTCTCCGCCGCAGCATCGGGGGCGAGGAAGCGGCGATGCGCACCGATCACCCGCATCGCCGGCTCGGCGTCGCGGATCGCCAGCGTGTACAGGCCGTCCTGCTGCTCCAGCGCCTCGACCGTGCCGCGGCTGCGCATCGACACCGCCGCGATTCCCCAGCGCGGATCGTGCTGCAACACCGTGTCGATATAGGCCGCCTGATGCGCGCGGTGGAAGGCGCCGGGGCCGAAATGGACGATACCGACCCCGGAACCGACCTCGCGCAGCGGCCGGCCGATCGGACCGGAAGCGGCGGCGGGCAGCCGGTCGAGCATGCTGCGGGTCAATCGGGTCACTAGCGTCGTCCCTCGGTGGTGCGGATCGGTGTCTTGCCGCTGTGCGCGGTGGTTGTCTACCGGTGTCATCAGCGCGCTGGCGGAGCCGCGGGTGGGCGGCTATCGTCGTCGTCATGCGCATCTCAGGCCAGCCGACGATCAACGACGTGGCCCGGATCGCCGGCGTATCGAAGAAGACGGTGAGCCGCGTCATCAACCGCTCGCCGCTGCTCCACGCCGAGACCCGCGCGCGGGTCGAGCAAGTGATCGGCGACCTCGGCTATATCCCCAATCCGCAGGCACGCGCGCTGGCGTTGCGCCGCAACTTCCTGATCGGCCTCGTCCACGACAATCCCAATGCGCAGACGGTGATGAACGTCCAGCACGGCCTGCTCGCGGGCCTGCGCGGCACCGAATTCGAACTGGTCGTCCGTCCGGTCGATCGCGCCTCGCCGACGATGCTCGACGATCTGCGCCATTTCCTCGAACGCCAGCGCCTGTTCGGGGTGCTGCTGATGCCGCCGATCAGCGAGGACGACGGCGTCGCCCGGCTCTGCGCGGCGATCGGCTGCCGCTACGTGCGGATGGGCTCGGCGATGCTCGACGCGCCCGCGCAGATGGTCGCCTCCGACGATCGCTCCGCGGTGCACGAGGCCGCCGCCCATCTGGTCGCGCGCGGCCACCGCCGCATCGGTTTCGTCGGCGGCCCCGCGGGGTTCCGCTCGGCGCACGAACGCCGCGCCGGCTTCGACGCCGCGCTCGCCGCCGCGGGCCTCGATCTGCCCGACGATCTCGTCGCCGCGGGCCAATATACGTTCGAATCGGGGCTGGCGGCGGCCGAACGCCTGCTCGACGCGGACCCGCGCCCAACCGCGATCTTCGCCGCCAACGACGAAATGGCCGCCGGCGTCCTCCACGCCGCGCGCCGCCGAGGCCTCGTCGTCCCCGACGATCTGTCGATCATCGGCTTCGACGACACCCCGATCGCCGCCCACCTCTGGCCGCCGCTGACGACGGTCCACTGGCCGAGCACCGCAATGGCGCACGCCGCCGCCCGCAAGCTGATCGCCGGGGACGACGAGCAGCCGGCGCATTTCCCCTCGACCCTCATCCACCGCGCCTCGGTCGCCGCGCCGCCGGCCATTCCTCCCCCGCCAGGGGGAGGTGGCAGCGCACAGCGCTGACGGAGGGGAGGACGGCCGAGCCCTCACCCGAACCACGGTTGCACCCCATCCTGACACCGGTTACCACCCGCGCAACGCGAGAGGACAGCGCATGACCCGCAGCCTGGAATTGCACCCCGACCGGCTCTTCCCCGCCGACCCGACGACGCGCGGCATCGCGCGCACGCTCTATGCGGAAATCGCCGATCTCCCGATCGTCAGCCCGCACGGCCATACCGACCCGATCTGGTTCGCCGACGACCGGCCATGGACCGACGCGACGACGCTGCTGCTCGCCCCCGACCATTATCTGTTCCGCATGCTCTACAGCCAGGGCATCGACCTCGACGCGCTGGCGATCCCGCGTGCTGACGGCACGGCGACCGCCGACCGCCGCGCCGCGTGGCGGCTGCTCGCCGATCATTATCATCTGTTCCGCGGCACGCCGTCGCGGATGTGGCTCGACCACGTCTTCGCCGACGTGTTCGGCATGACCGTCGCCTTCGAGCCCGCCACTGCCGATCTCTATTACGATGCGATCGCCGAGAGACTGGCGACCGACGCCTTCCGCCCGCGCGCGCTGTTCGACCGGTTCCGCATCGACTTCCTCGCCACCACCGAGGGCGCGCACGACAGCCTCGACGCGCACCACCGCATCCGCGCGAGCGGCTGGACCGGCCGCGTCGTCACCACCTACCGCCCCGACGGCGTCATCGACGTCGAGCACGAGCAATTCGCCGGTGCGCTGCGCCGCTTCGGCGAACTGACCGGCGAGGACGTCTACAGCTGGCAGGGCTATCTCGCCGCGCACCGCAAGCGCCGCGCCGACTTCCGCGCCGCCGGTGCCACCGCCACCGACCACGGCCACCCCACCGCCGCCACCGCCAACCTCTCCGCCGCGGAATGCGAGGCGCTGTTCGCGCGCATCACCGGCGGCGGCTGGACCCCCGCCGACGCCGAGCTGTTCCGCGCGCAAATGCTCACCGAGATGGCGGGGATGAGCGTCGAGGACGGCATGGTGATGCAGATCCATCCCGGCAGCGTCCGCAACCACAATGCCGGCCTGTTCGCCAGTCACGGCCGCGACAAGGGCGCCGACATTCCCGGCCGCACCGATTACGTCCATGCGCTCAAGCCGCTGCTCGACCGGTTCGGCACCTCGACCGACCTATCGATCATCCTCTTCACGCTCGACGAGAGCGTCTACGCCCGCGAGCTGGCGCCGCTCGCCGGCCATTATCCCTGCCTCAAGCTCGGCCCCGCCTGGTGGTTCCACGACAGCCCCGAAGGCATGCGCCGCTTCCGCGAGATGACCACCGAGACTGCGGGCTTCTACAACACCGTCGGCTTCAACGACGACACCCGCGCCTTCCTGTCGATCCCGGCGCGGCACGACGTCGCGCGGCGGATCGACTGCGGCTTCCTCGCCCGCCTCGTCGCCGAGCATCGCCTCGCCGACTGGGAGGCGGCGGAGCTGGCGCAGGAGCTGACCAGCGGCCTCGTCCGCCGCGCCTATCGCATCGATCGCTGAGGAGGCGCGCATGACATTCCTGGCATTCGGCGAGATCATGCTGCGCCTGTCGCCCCCGGGCCGCGAATTGCTGTTGCAGACGCCCAAGTTCGACGTCTGGGTCGCCGGCGCCGAGGCGAATGTCGCCACTGCGCTCGCCCGGCTCGACCATGACGTCGCGCTCGCCAGCATCGTCCCCGACAACGACCTCGGCCGCTCGGCGATCGCGACGCTGCGCGGCCACGGCGTCGACACCCGCCGGATCGCGCGCTCCGGCGAGCGGATGGGTCTCTATTTCGTCACCTCGGGCGCCGGCCTGCGCGCCACCGAGGTGATCTACGACCGCGCTTATTCCAGCTTCGCGGCGGCGCCGGTGTCGGCATGGGACTGGGACGCGCTGCTCGATGGTGTCGACTGGTTCCACCTCTCCGGCATCACCCCTGCGCTCGGCCCGGTGCCGGCGGAGAGCGCGATCGCCGCCGTCCGCGCCGCCGCCGCGCGCGGCATCCCGATCTCGTTCGACGGCAATTACCGCGCCAAATTGTGGGAGCGCTGGGACGGCGATCCCCGCGCCATCCTGACGCAACTGGTCGAGCATGCCGACCTCCTCTTCGGCAACCACCGCGACATCGCGCTGCTGCTCGACCGGGACTTCGCGGGCCATGACGGCGAGGATCGCCGCCGCGACGCCGCCGAGGCCGCCTTCGCCGCTTTTCCCAAATTGCGCACGATCGCCTCGACCGCGCGCCATGTCGAGAACGTCGACCTCCACCGCATCTCGGCGCGCGTCGACACCCGCGACGGCCACGCCCAGACCGGGGAGGTGACGCTCGCCGGCATCGTCGACCGGATCGGCGGCGGCGACGCCTTCGCCAGCGGCGTGCTGCACGCGCTGCGCCGCGGCGGCGACATCGGTGCCGCGGCGGCGACCGGCCTCGCGCTCACCGCGCTCAAACATTCGCTGCCCGGCGACGCCGCGCTGTTCCGCCAGGCCGATATCGACGCCTATCTCGCCGGCGGCCTCGACGTCCGCCGCTAGGCGGGCAGCGCTCGCGCCGCGCGGATGCTGCTCCACGCATACAGGCCGCAGCCGAGCCAGATCAGCGCGAAGGTGGCGAGCTGCGTCGCGCGGACCGGCTCGCGATAGACCAGCACCGCCAGCAGGAATTGCAACGTCGGCGCGATGAACTGGAGCAGCCCGACCGTCGTGTAGCGCAGCCGCCGCGCGCCCGCGGCGAACAGCAGCAGCGGCGCCGCGGTCACCGGCCCGGCGAGCACCAGCAGCAGGTCGAGCGTCCGGTCGTGCCCGAACGCCGCCGTGCCGCCCTGGTTCGCCTGCACCAGCACGACGAGCGCGAACGGCGCGAGGATCAGCGTCTCCATCGTCAGCCCGCCGAGCGCGTCGATCGCCGCCACCTTGCGGATCAGCCCGTAGAAGCCGAAGCTCAGCGCCAGCACCAGCGACACCCACAAGGCCCCGCCGCCGCCCGCGGCGAAGATCGCGACGCCCAGCGCCGCCACGCCCACCGCCGCCACCTGCAACCGGTTGAGCCGCTCGCCGAGCAGCAGCATGCCGAGCGCGACGTTGAGCAGCGGGTTGATGAAATAGCCGAGGCTCGCCTCCACCAGATGCGCGTTGGTCACCGACCAGATATAGACGAACCAGTTGATCCCGATCAGCGCCGCGCTCGCCACCAGCATCGCCAGCACCCGCCCGCGCGCCGCCGCGACCAGCGGCCGCAGCCGCCGCGTCGCCGCGACGATCGCGAGCAGCAGCAGCAGCGACCACAGGATGCGGTTGGCCAGCACCTGCGCCGGCGGCACCGCGGTCAGCAGATGCAGGTACAGGGGCAGCAGCCCCCACAGGGTATAGGCGCCGATGCCGTAGAACAGGCCCGCGCGCGCGTCGGAGGAATGCGCCATGCGCCCTCCCTGCGACGCCCGTTGCGGCAACGCAACAAAGCCGTGCTTGGTGGTGGCGCTGCCGCGCCTTGCCCCGGCGCTTTTCCTCGCCGGCGCAGCCGGCTAGGGCGGGCGGCATGACCAGCGCCATGCTCCACGACCTGTTCCTCTCGACGCTGGTGAAGCTGGCCGGCGGCAACCGTCGCCGCTGGCGCCTGGTGCTCGGCGAGATCCGCCTCTACGACCCGGCGACGCATCCGCATTGCAACTGGTCGGTGACGCCGACCGGCGCGGCCGGCGAGAACGACACGATCGAACGCATCGCCGACGACCTCCGCCTCCGCTACCCGATCGTCATCGCGGGATAAGGGGGCGGTCCGGAACGCCCGGTGATCCGGAGCGAGCGTCCCCAACTGGCGCCCTGCTCCTGCGAACGTTCCGCGACACTCCACCAGTGCTCCTGCGAACGCAGGAGCCCAGGAGTCGCGAACGCCATCAGCCGTGATTCTGCTTGGCCCTGGGTTCCTGCTTTCGCAGGAACACTGTGCTGCTCCGATATCACCGCGGAGACAGCTACACGCGCTGGTTACCGCTGTTCGATCCCGCGCAGCGGCAGCGCGGCGATCTCGCCGAGCCAGGTGCGGATCGTCGTGCGGCCCTGCGGGCTCAGCGCCAGCATCGTCACGCGGCGGTCGCTGACGTCGTCGCTGCCGTCGACCAGTCCGCGGTCCTGCAGCAGCTTGATCCAGCGCAGCGCGGTGGTGCGCGGCACGCCGGCGGCGGCGCAGCAGGCGTTGGTCGTCACCGTCGCGCCGTTGATACCCTCGGCGAACAGGAACAGCATGATGTCGAGCCCCGGATTGGCGAACAGCGAGGCTTCCAGATGCGTGCCGAGCTTGCGGCGCGCGGCGGCGATGCTCGACGCCAGCGACGCAAGCGCGGCGGCCTCGGGATCCTGTCCGTCGATCACCGGCGGCACCGGCAGGCCGGCGAACGTCTTGCTAGCGGCGTCCGAACCCGAAAAAGTGAAATCGTCGCGTAACCCGGCACCCATCGTGTTCGTCGCTCCCGTAGACGCAGCAGGGCATAACCCGCGCAATTCCGAAATCAAGCCGCTACGTCGCTGTCCGGCCCGGCGGCCGCCACCCTTGGCGATCCGTCCCGTACGACTCGTACTGCTAACGCTACCAGAGGCCGCTGTCACGGCCTTGCTGGACTGGACGCGGGCGATGATGTGCCATTATCGCATCGGGCACAAGCCGTGTCGCACCGACCGCGGCGGGGAGGCGATCGATGGCCTGTTACGCATTGGGTGACGTCGCACCGCAGCTGGGCGAGGCGGCCTATGTCGCGCCGGGGGCGCAGGTGATCGGCCGGGTCGTGCTCGGCGCCCGCGCCTCGGTGTGGTTCGGCGCGGTGCTGCGCGGCGACAACGACCCGATCACCGTCGGCGACGAGAGCAATATCCAGGACGGCGCGATGATCCATGCCGATCCCGGCGTACCGACGACGATCGGTCGCGAGGTCACCGTCGGCCACCACGCCATCGTCCACGGCGCCAGCGTCGGCGACCGCAGCCTGATCGGGATGGGCGCGACCTTGCTCAACCGCGCGGTGATCGGCGCGGATTCGATCGTCGGCGCCAACGCCCTGGTCACCGAGGGCAAGGTCTTCCCCGACGGATCGCTGATCGTCGGCGCACCCGCCCGCCTCGTCCGCCCGCTGACCGCGGCGGAGATCGCCGGCCTGCGCCTGTCCGCCGCGACTTATGTCGCCAACGCCCGCCGCTACGCTGCGGAACTGACCCCGGTGTGATGCCGCGGCGGCGTCGGCGCTGTCCTACACGAAACGGCGCATGCTAGGCTTCGCCCGCTCTTTCTCACCGTCGAGTCGCATCGCCTGCCGGGTCGACGGCTGCCTCCCATCCGGCTTCTGCAAACGCGCGACCTTCCCAAGCCTCTCCAGTGCTCCCGCGAAGGCGGGAGCCCAGGGTTCCGGACGCCGTCAGCTGTTGTTCTGCATGACCCTGGGTTCCTGCGCCCGCAGGAACACGGAAGGTTTAGCGTCCGAGCGAACTCTGCAAAACGCCTCACCTTGGCGGGAGTACGGACGATGGCGCTCAGCCCGGCCCCGCACATCACCACAAAAACGGAAACGATGATCCACGATCGTTTCCGTTCAGGTGTTCATCTTGTCCACGTTGCCCCAATTCAGCCACAATTGGCGGAGGCCTCGCGCACGAACCGGGCGGTCGCCTCCGGCGCGGTGATCGGGATCATATGGCCACCCGGCACGATCGCGATCCGCGCGCCCGGAATGATCGCCGCGGTGCGCTCGCCATGGCGGACCGAGTCGAGGATCGCGTCGTCGCGGCCGAACAGGATCGCGGTCGGTACCGTCAGCGACGGATAGTGCGCCGCGATCCCCTCGATCTCCTGCGCCGCGGCGGCGAGGTCGGCGGCGGCGGCGGCGATATTGGCGGGTCGCTGCGACAAGACGCCGCCGCCGCGGGTGACGAAGTCGGCGGGCGGCGCCTCCGGCGCGAACACCGCCGCCAGCGTCCGCTCGGCGGTCAGTCGGCTGAGCGGCGTCGCGATCGTCTGCGCGAACAGCCGGCGCACCCCCGGCGGGATCGCCGCCAGTCCCTTGAACGCCTCGGGGACGTCGTCCTGCGGCTGGGTGAGCGGGGCGATCAGCGCGAGGCCACGGACCAGTTCGGGCCGCTGGATGGCGAGCGACAGCGCCAGCGCACCGCCCAGCGAATGGCCGACGACCAGCGGCCGCTCGATGCCGAGCAGGTCGATGAACCGGCCGAGGATCGCCGCCTGTGCGGCGATGCCGGGCTCGCCCCCGTCGTCGGCGACCGAATAGCCCGAACCCGGCCGGTCGACCAGGATGACGCGATGGTCGGCGGCCAGCGGCGCGAGCATGCCGTAGCTGAAGTTGCGCATTTGCCCGCCGAGGCCGTGGACCATGACGATCGCCGGCCCGCTGCCGCGGTCGACGTAATGGAGCCGGGCGCCCTCGACCTGAAGGTGGCGGCCGTCCTGCGGCACCAGCCGCTCCGCCGCGCGTGCCACCCGCTCGGAATAGAGCGACAGGCCGATCCCGCCCGCGCCGAGCGCCGACGCCCCGATCAAACCCGCCAGGCTCCAGCGTGTCCCGCCGATCATCTCAGTGCCTCCTCAACCCCCGCGCCAGCGGCGGAGTGTAGCAGCGGCGGGCGATTTGTCAGGCGGTCGTGACGACCCCGTCGACCACCGCGACCGGCCACGCGCCGAGCCGCTGGCCGAGGCACGGGCCGCCGACGCACAGCCCCTCGTCGAGCGTGAACAGCGCGCCGTGCCAGCTGCACGCGATCAGATCGCCGGCGGGGGTCAGATAATCGTCCAGCGTCTGCGCCAGCGGCACGCCGGCATGCGGGCAGCGGTCGACATAGCCGACGACGCCGTCGCCGCGGCGGACGACGAAGCCGTGGAAGCGCCCGGCGCGCATCTGGAGCACGAAGTTGCGC
>NZ_SCMZ01000066.1:0-16851 GCF_005503285.1 Sphingomonas sp. 2SG | reverse complement strand
ACCCCTACCCCCGTCATCCCCGCGCAGGCGGGGATGCATACGCGCGGATGTCGCGGCTCTTGTCACGAGCGTCAGCGTTTATGGATCCCCGCCTGCGCGGGGATGACAAGGGGGGTAGGCATCCCCCAAACGCAAACGACGCGGCAAAGCCGCGTCGTCAGTCGGGCTAGCGCCCGCTGGCCGAGGATCGGTCCGAGGCGCGGATTAGCCAGGCTAATCCGCTGACCGATCCCTCATCCGTCGTAATCGGCACCCAGATTCTGGTTCCGCGGCGGCGCGGCGGCGGTCAGGCGGAGCGCCTCGGCCGAGGCCGACAGCGAGCCGACCGCATCGACCTCGTCGTCGTCGTCGATCTGGACGCGCTGCAGGCTGTTGATCACCGCCTCTTCGAGATTGTCCGGGCGGACCAGCTCGTCGGCGATCTCGCGCAGCGCGACGACCGGATTCTTGTCGCGATCGCGATCGAGCAGCAGTTCTGCGCCGCCCGAAATCTGTCGCGCGCGCTGTGCGGCGAACAGGACCAGATCGAAGCGGTTGGGGATCTTGTCGACGCAATCCTCGACAGTGACGCGCGCCATGGACGCTTTCCTTCGCAAATACCGATGCAGTGAAGGCGGGGGACTAGGCGCCTGTGCCCGCAAAGTCAAGAAATGCGCGGGCGCGCTTGTGCGGCGGCGGCGCAATCGCCACAGACGGGCGATGGCCGCCCCCGCCCCCCAACCGACGTTCACCGTCGACGGCAACCGGCTGACGCTGCTCGACACCGGGCCGCGGCGGCTCGACGCCTTGCTCGCGCTGATCGACGGCGCGAAGACCGATCTGCGCATCCTCTATTATATCTACGCCGACGACGAGACCGGCCGGCGCGTCAATGCCGCGCTGATCGCGGCGGCGGATCGCGGCGTCGCCACCGCACTGATCGTCGACGGCTTCGGCAGCGAGACCGACGACGCCTTCTATGCGCCGCTGCGCGCGGCGGGCGTTTTGGTGTGCCGCTTCTCGCCGCGCTTCGGCCGCCGCTATCTGCTGCGCAACCACCAGAAGCTCGCGCTCGCCGACGCGGGCAGCGACGCGCAGCGGATCATCATCGGCGGCTTCAACGTCGAGGACGATTATTTCGGCACCCCCGCCGAGGAAGCGTGGCGCGACCTCGGCCTGCTGGTCGAGGGGCCGGCGGCGGGGCGGCTCGCCTGCTATTTCGACGCGCTGCACGATTGGGTGCGCGCGCCCAAGGGCAAGGTGCGCCACCTCAACAAGGCGCTGTCGCGGTGGAGCGAGGCGCGCGGGCTGACGCGGTGGCTGATCGGCGGCCCGACGCGGCGGCTGTCGCCCTGGGCGCGGGCGGTGCGCGACGACCTGCGCCGCGGCAGGCGGATCGACATCATCGCCGCCTATTTCACCCCCTCGCCAACAATCCTGCGGCGGCTCGACAAGGCGGGGCGGCGCAAGGCGAAGGTGCGGATCGTCACCGCCGCCAAATCCGACAATGCCGCGACGATCGCCGCGGCGCGCTTCACCTATGCCGGCCTGCTGCGCAAGGGCGTGCAGGTCTTCGAATATCAGCCGACCAAGCTGCACACCAAATTGTACGTGATCGACGATGCCGTCCACGTCGGCTCGGCCAATTTCGATATGCGCAGCCTGTTCATCAACATGGAACTGATGTTCCGCGTCGAGGATCGTGCCTTCGCCGATCATGTGCGCAGCTATGTCGAGGGCGAGATCGCGCGGTCGCAGCCGATCACCAAGGCATGGTACAAGGCGCATACCGGCCCGGTGCAGCGCATCCGCCAGTTCTTCGCCTATCTGATGATCGCGGTGGTCGATCCCGGCGTGTCGCGCGGGCTCAATTTCGGCATCGACGAATAAGGCGAGGGCTATCCCGCCCCCTCAGCGTCCCAAAGCGTCGACATGGACGCGCGAAGCCTCGGGGATCAGCGCCTCGAGCACCGACCAATAGCCCGCCACCGCTTCCTGGCCGGCGTGCGAATAGGCCCGCGCCATCTTCTCGCGCTGTTCCTCGTACAGCGCCTGTTCGAGCGCCTCGCCGGCGTCGGTCAGCCGCAGCAGCCGATGGCGACGGTCGTGATCGCCATGGCGCATCTGGACGAGGGTGCGATCGACCAGATCCTTCATCACCCGGCCGAGCGATTGCTTGGTGACCCCGAGCAGATTGAGCAGTTCGCCGACGGTGATATCGGGCTTGCGGCCGATGAAATACATCGCGCGATGATGCGCCCGTCCCAGGCCGATCTCGGCGAGCTTGTCGTCTGCGCTGCGGACGAACCGCGATTGGGCGAAGATCATCAATTCCATGCCGCGACGGATCGCCGAATCGTGCAGGAACAAGGCAGACGAGAGCTTGGGTGCGTCCATAACGGACGGGCTAACTTAACCCTGGATAAAAGGGAAGCGGATTCACATCCGAAAACGTTGCTAAATTTCGCGATCGTCGCGTTTTGCGATCAATCCTTCCATGCCCAATAGAGCTGGGCGGGCGGGACGTTCCACCATTCCATGTCGTGATCGATCCGCTCGAAATGCGGGGTGAGGAAATCCTTCACCTTCGGCGAGAATTGATAGACGAGGAAAGCGCCGCCGGGGCGGATCACGCGGTGCGTCGCCGCGCCGATCGCCGGGCCGACGCCAGCGGGCAGCGTCGAGAAGGGCAGGCCGGACAGCACGTAATCGGCATGGTCGTGCCCGTGGTCGCGGACGATCTGCTCGACGTCCGCCGCCGATCCCTCAACCGCGACGAAGCGCGAGTCGGTGATGGTATGATCGAGATAGCGGATGAAGTCGGCATTGGTGTCGATCGCGATCAGCGTCGCGTCCGGCGCCATCCGCTCGAGGATCGGGCGGCAGAAGGTGCCGACGCCGGGCCCGTATTCGACGAACAGCTTGCACGCGCTCCAGTCGACCGGGCCGAGCATCTTGCGGATCAATTTGTCCGACGATGGGATGATCGAACCGACCATCACCGGATGCTTGAGGAACCCCTGGAAGAACATCGCGACCGGACTCGGCACGCCGGCAGGACGGGAATTGCGCCGGGCGGCGGTGGTCGGACTGGGCATCGTGTTCCTGTCGTTCTCGTGATCGGCCCGCGTCGACACGCGGGTGACACCCCGTGCCACGTTTTCCGAACGCGTTTCAAGACACACGGTTGCGTTTGGCCACGCGGTTCATCGCAGCGGTGCGCGCTTGCCCCGCCCGAACGGAGGCGTAGGAAGGGGCGGCACGGGGGGTGAGCGGCGATGCAGCGGGAGGATGAAGGCGAGGTCGCGGTGATCTTCGTATCGCGGCGCAACGGCGAGGATGCGGCGGGCTACGATGCCGCCGCCGCGGCGATGGACGCGCTGGCCGCGGCACAGCCCGGCTATCGCGGCGTCGACAGCGTCCGCGACGGCGACGGGGTCGGCATCACGATCAGCTATTGGGCGGACACCGCGAGCGCGGAGGCGTGGCGCGACCATCCCGAGCATGTGACGATTCGCGAACGCGGTCGCGCGCGCTGGTACGATTGGTATCGCGTCACGGTGACGACGACGACGCGCGCCTATGCCTGGACGCGTCCGTGAGGGTACAGAGGTGAGGGCGGACCCGCGCGCGATCGATCCGCATTTCGCATTGCTCTTCCTCGTCATGCTGACGATCGCGGCGGGCAATACCGCCTTGCAGTCGATCCTGCCGGCGCTCGGCCGCTCGCTCGGCGTCGCCGATCGCGCGGTGGCCGCGGCGTTCTCGGTGTCGGCCTTGCTTTGGGTGATCGCCGCGCCGTTCTGGGCGAACCGGTCCGACCGGCATGGCCATCGCGCGCTGATCCTGCTCGGCGTCGGTGGTTTCGCGGTGTCGCTCGGCCTGTGCGGGCTGTTCCTGGCGGCGGGGATCAACGGCTGGATCGGCGGCACCGCGGCGTTCGGCTGCTTCATCGGCGGCCGGCTGATCTACGGCACGTTCGGCTCGGCCGCGCCGCCGGCGGTACAGGCGCTGGTCGCCGGCGAGACGAGCCGGCAGGATCGCACCCGCGCGCTGACACTGCTGGCGAGCGCGTTCGGGCTCGGCACCATCCTCGGCCCGGCGATCGCGCCCTATCTGTTGCTCGGCACGATCGGCGGGGTCGAGATCGGACTCGCCGGCCCCGCCTTCGTCTTCGCGCTGTTCGGCGTCGGCGTGTGGATCGCAGTACGGGTGCTGCTCCCCGACGACCGGCGTGCGGGGCATCGCGAACATGGTGCGTCGTCCGCCTATCCCTCGATCGGCGGCGCACCGACCGGCGCGAGCGTCGCCGCCGCCACCGCACCGCACGCCGAGCGCGTCGGCTATCTCGACCGCCGCGTGCGCGGCTGGATGATCGCCGGACTGGTGATGGGGCATGCGCAGGCGATGACCAGCCAGGCGATCGGCTTCCTGGTGATCGACCGGCTGGCGATCCCGCCCGCCCAGGCGCTCGAGCCGACCGGAATCGTGCTGATGATGGGCGCAGGCGCGGCGCTGCTGGTGCAATGGGGCGTGATCCCGCTGCTCGGGCTCAGCCCGCGCCGGCTGGTGCTGACCGGCCTGATACTGGCGGCGGCGGGCGTCGCGCTGACCGGGGTGGCGACGTCGCTGTACGGCATCGCCACGGCCTATGCGCTCGCCAATCTCGGCTTCGGCTTCACCCGCCCGGGATTCACCGCCGGATCGAGCCTCGCGGTCGGCCCGGCGGCGCAGGGTTCGGTGGCGGGCAAGGTGACCAGCGTCAACGGCGCCAGCTTCGTGCTCGGTCCGTCGATCGGCGTCGGGCTGTACGAAATCGCGCGATCGCTGCCGTATCTGACGGCGGCGGCCGCGCTGCTGCTGCTGTTCGGCTACGCATGGGCGAGCCTGAGGGAGCGGGGCTAGCCGATCCGTTCGGGCTGAGCCTGTCGAAGCCCATCTCTCCGCCGGCATGACGCTTGGGGAGAGCGGCGTTTCGACAGGCTCAGCGCGAACGGAAAGAGGTCAATAATCCGCCTTGCCGCCGCGGCTCTGCAACTGGCCGGGCGAGATGAAGCCCAATGGCTGGATCGCCGCCGCATCCTGTTTCAGGCGCGAGGCGATCTGCTCGTAATCCTTCTCCATCTCGGGGGTGACGCTCGCCCGCGATTCGGTCAGAGCCTCCTCGAAATCGGCCATCGTCACCTCGGTCGACTGCAACGACCGGCGCAGCGCGATCAGGCCGGCGCGGCGCACCACGTCCTCCAGATCGGCACCGGTGAAGCGATCCGTCCGCTTCGCCACCCGATCGAGATCGACGTCGCCGGCGAGCGGCATCTTCTGCGTCTGGATCGACAGGATGCGCCGCCGCCCCTCGGTATTGGGAACACCGACGTACACCAATTCGTCGAACCGCCCCGGCCGCAGCAGCGCCGGATCGATCAGATTGGGCCGATTGGTCGCGCCGATCACGACGACCGACTGCAGCTCCTCCAGCCCGTCCATCTCGGCGAGGATCGTGTTGACCACGCGCTCGGTGACCTGCGGCTCGCCCGCCCCCGAGCCACGTGCCGGCACGAGGCTGTCGAGTTCGTCGATGAAGATCACGCACGGCGCGACCTGACGCGCGCGCTGGAACAGCCGGCTGATCTGCTGCTCGCTCTCGCCATACCATTTCGACAGCAGATCGGAGGATTTGGTGGCGATGAAATTCGCCTCCGCCTCGCGCGCGACCGCCTTGGCGAGCAAGGTCTTGCCAGTGCCGGGAGGGCCATAGAGCAGGAAGCCCTTGGCCGGCCGGATACCCAGTCGCCGGAACGCGTCCGGGTCCTTGAGCGGCAGTTCGACGCCTTCCTTGAGCCGCGTCTGCGCGGCATCGAGCCCGCCGACATCCTCCCAGCGCACGCGCGGCGCCTCGACCATCACCTCGCGCATCGCCGACGGCTGGACGCGCTTAAGCGCGCCGAGGAAATCCTCGCGCGTCACCGACAGCGTATCGAGCACCTCGGGTGGCACGGTCCGCTCCTCGAGATTGAGCTTCGGCATGATTCGCCGCACCGCCTCGATCGCCGCCTCGCGGGTCAGCGCGGCGAGATCGGCGCCGACGAAGCCGTAGGTGGTGCGTGCCAGCTCGGCGAGATCGACCTTGTCGCCCAACGGCATGCCGCGCGTATGGATACCAAGGATCTCGCGCCGTCCACGCTCGTCGGGCACGCCGACGACGATCTCGCGGTCGAAGCGGCCCGGCCGGCGCAGCGCCTCGTCGATCGCCTCGGGCCGGTTGGTCGCGGCGATGACGACGAGATTGGCGCGCGATTCGAGCCCGTCCATCAGCGTCAGCAGCTGCGCGACGACGCGCTTCTCCGCCTCGCCCTGCACGTTGCCGCGCTTGGGGGCGATCGAATCGATCTCGTCGATGAAGACGATCGACGGCGCCGACTTGGCCGCCTCCTCGAAGATCTCGCGCAGCCGGCCTTCCGACTCGCCATAAGCGGAGCCCATGATCTCCGGCCCGTTAATCAGGAAGAAGCTCGCGTCCGATTCATTGGCGACCGCGCGCGCGAGCCGCGTCTTGCCCGTCCCCGGCGGGCCGTAGAGCAACAGCCCCTTGGGCGGCTCGACCCCTAGCCGCTCGAACAGCTCGGGATAGCGCAGCGGCAGCTCGACCATCTCGCGCAACTGGTCGATCGTCGTCGCCATGCCGCCGATATCGTCATAGGTGACGTCGGCACGACGCTGCGTCGGCTCCTCATATTCGGGGCGCAGCTCGATCTCGGTATTCTCGTCGATATGGACGACGCCCTTGGGGCTCGCCGAGACGACCGCGAGGCGGATCTCCTGCAAGGCATAAGCGGGCGCGTTCATGAACTGCTGGATGCCCGGCGGCATGTTGCCGACGCGCTGGTGCCCCGCGGTCGCGACGACGTCGCCCTGGCACAACGGCCGGCCGAAGAAGGTGCGCTTGAGCGCCTGCGGCTGGCCTTGCAGGCGCAGGTTCGCCTGCGCCGGTGCGAAGACGACGCGCGTCGCCGGCTTGGATTCGACCTTGCGCACCTCGACGAAATCGCCCGCGCCGACGCCAGCATTGGCGCGCTGCAGACCGTCGATGCGCAGCACCTCGATGCCTTCGTCCTCGGTGTAGGGCCCGACCGCACGTGCCGGGGTCGATTGCTTGCCGACGATCTCGATGACGTCGCCCTCGCCCACCCCCAGCGCCGCCATCAGGCTGCGCGGCAGATGCGCCAAGCCGCGGCCGGAATCTTCCGGACGGCTGTTCGCCACCTGGATCTTGCGGGTGGTGGTATCGCTATCGGCCATGCACGTTGATCCTCGAAACCGTTTCGAGCGTGCGAGATAGGAAGACGGTTCCGCCTGCGCCACCGCGCGCCGAACCAAAAAAAGGGCCAGCCCCGAAGGGCCGGCCCGTAAAAGTTTTAGGAGAGGATGCCTGAAAGGCCCGTCCCTTTTGTCGTCCGCAGCTTTATGTTGCAAGTGCGAAAAGATACGTTACGATTGCAGAAGTTGCATTCGTCGGCGTGATCGGTCAGGAACGGATGCAAGGAGAGGATCGTCATGCGCAGACTGCCGCCGCTTGGCGCGATCGAGGCATTCGTCCAGGTCGCGCGACTGGGATCGGTCAAGGCCGCCGCCACCGAACTGGCGCTGTCGGCACCGGCGCTCAGCCGCCGCGTCCAGTCGCTGGAACGCTTTATCGACAGGCCGTTGTTCGAACGCCGGCATCAGGCGATGGTGCTCAACGCGGATGGCGAACGGCTGCTCGGCCAGATCGCGCCGGTGCTCGACAGCCTGTCCGACGCGGTCGAGGCGATGACCGGCACGGTCGAGGTGTTGCGGCTGCGGCTCGGCATCCTGCCCTTGTTCGCGTCGCAACGGCTGTTTCCGCGGCTGGGTGAATTGCGTGCGGCGCATCCGGAACTGCATCTCGATATCGATACCGCCGGCCATGGCGTCGCACGGCTCGGCGAGGGGCTCGACGCGGTGATCGCGCTGTCGCGCGAGATCGAGCCGACGCTTTATGCCAAGCGGCTCGATCGCAATTCGGTCTATGTGATCGGCGCCAGGACGCTGCTCGACGGGCCGGACCCGGTGACGCGGCCCGAGCAGCTCTCTCGCCTCACCGCGCTGATCCACCGCGAGATGCCCGACAATTTCACCGCCTGGCGCGACGCGGCGAAGGTCGATCCCGGCATCGAACCGCTGGCGATCGACTATTTCGATTCGGGTGCGCTGATGCTCGAGGCGGCGGCCCAGGGGCTCGGCGTCGCCTTCATGCACGAGAGCCATTTCCAGGAGGCGCGCGATCCGCGGCTGGTGCGGCTGTTCGATATCGTCGTGGAGAGCCCGTACAGTTACTGGTTCGTCTGCCGCCCGCGCGCGCTGCACCAGCGTCCGGTCCGCATGTTCCACGACTGGCTGATCCAGACGCTGGGCGAGGTGTGAACTCCGTTCCTCCCCGGCACGGGGAGGTGGCAGCGCGTCAGCGTTGACGGAGGGGGGCTTCCACGAACGGCACGCCCGTGGCGCGGTCCCCCTCCCCGTGGCGGGGAGGGGGAGGCGGCTTATTCGGCGCGGGCCTTGACGATCTTGCCCGGCTCGCGCGGCGGCTCGCCTTTGGGGAGCGCGTCGATCAGCTCCATGCCGTCGGTGACCTCGCCCCAGACGGTATATTGGCTGTCGAGGAAGCGCGCGTCGTCGAAGACGATGAAGAACTGGCTGTTCGCCGAATTGGGATCGCTGGTCCGCGCCATCGAGCAGACGCCGCGCACGTGCGGCTCCTTGCTGAATTCCTGCTTGAGGTTCGGCTTGTCCGATCCGCTGGTGCCGGTGCCGGTGGGGTCGCCGCCCTGCGCCATGAAGCCGGGGATGACGCGGTGGAAGACGACGCCGTCGTAGAAGCCTTCGTTGGCCAGCTCGGCGATGCGCACGACGTGATTGGGCGCGAGATCGGGGCGCAGCTTGATCGTGACGTCGCCGTCCGCGAGCGTCAGCGTCAGGGTATTGTACGTATCGGCCATGGTTCGTCCTCTTATGGTTGACGTGCAGGTAGTATCGCTGACGCCGAAGGGCAAATCCGCGAGGGTGGCCAATCGTGCCGCAGCGCGGTAGAGCGCGAGCGGACAACGCCGGGAGGAGGCAGCGATGAGCGAGACCGAACTTCCCGAGGCCCCCGCCCCCGAACAGGACGAGCTGGACGAGGACGACCGGTTGCGTCCCGAATTCGTCGATGCGGTGCGCGACGCGGTCGCCGACGGCGACGACGAGGCGGCGCGCGCCCTGGTCGAGCCGCTCCATCCCGCCGACATCGCCGATCTGTTCGAGCTGACCCCGCACGAGGATCGCGGGCCGCTCGCCAAGGCGCTCAAGGACCTGCTCGACGCCGACGTCTTCGCGGAGATGAACGATTACGTCCGCGAGGATTTGATCGACGCGCTGACGCCGACCGAGGTCGCCGACCTCGCCTCCGAACTCGATACCGACGACGCCGTCGCGATCATCGAGGACATGGAAGAGGCGGACCAGCGCGCGGTGTTGCGCGCGCTCGACCCCGACGATCGCGCCGCGATCGAGGAGGCGCTGTCATACCCCGAGGAATCCGCCGGCCGCCTGATGCAGCGCGAGCTGATCGCGGTGCCCGATCACTGGACGGTGGGCGACGCGATCGAATTCCTGCGCGGCCACGAGGAACTGACCACCGATTTCTGGGAGATCTTCGTCGTCGACGCCGGCCATCACCCGGTCGGCACCTGCCAATTGTCGTGGATCCTGCGCACGCCGGGCAATATCGCCATCGCCGACGTGATGAAGCGCGAGCAGACGCTGATCCCGGTCGACATGGATCAGGAAGAGGTCGCGCTCCGCTTCCAGAAATATGCGCTGATCAGTGCCGCGGTGGTCGATTCGGCCAATCGCCTCGTCGGCATGATCACCGTCGACGACATCGTCCACATCATCCAGGAAGAGGCGGGCGAGGACACGCTGCTGCTGTCCGGCGCGGGCGACGGCGACATCAACGAGCCGATCCGGCTGACCGTACGGACGCGGCTGATGTGGCTGGTGGTCAATCTCGGCACCGCGATGATCGCCTCGTCGGTGGTCGGCCTGTTCGAAAGCACGATCGCCGGTTTCGCGACGCTCGCCATCCTGATGCCGATCGTCTCGGGGATGGGCGGCAATGCCGGCACGCAGACGCTCGCCGTCGTCGTCCGCGCGATCGCCACCAACCAGCTCACCGATTCGAACACGCGATGGATGGTGTTCCGCGAGTTGCGCATCGCCGCCGCCAACGGCCTGGCGCTCGGCGTGCTGATCGGGCTCGGCACGTTCATCGTCTTCGGGCGCACCGACCTCGCGCTGGTCATCGCCGCGGCGATGTTCACCAACAACATCACCGCGGGGCTCGGCGGCGTGCTGGTGCCGGTGACGCTCGACCGGATGAACATCGATCCCGCGGTGTCCTCGGCAGTGTTCGTGACGACGCTGACCGATACGATGGGCTTCTTCTCGTTCCTGGGTCTGGCGACCTTGTGGGGACTGCACGCCTGACCCACATCGCACGTCCATGTTGCACCTGACGAAAGTGGCCTTCGGCGCGACCAGTGTCGAGCATCTCGCCGAACGCCTTGCCCTGCGCGCCGCCGACGGACCGGTGTTCCTTACCACCCGCTATTTGCCCAAGCGGCACGAGGAGGTTGCGGGCCAAGGCTCGCTGTTCTGGATCCTGAAGCACCAGCTGGTCGCGCGCTCGGCGATCCTCGGTTTCGGCGAGGCGGAGGGCGGTCGCGTCGCGATCCACATCGACCCGGCGCTGGTGTTGGTCCAGGCGCGCCCCAAGCGCGCGCATCAGGGTTGGCGCTATCTCGAAGCGGCGGATGCGCCGGCCGACCTCGGCGGCGAGACCGACGGGCTCGCGGCGATGCCGCCGGCGCTGGTCGGCCGGCTGGCGGAACTGGCGCTGATCTGAGCCGCGCGCGGGTCACTTACCCGCCGTCTTTATTCCCCCGCGCCGCACGTCACCGGTGCACCGGCGGCGGCGATGACCCGGCATTTCGGGCGCCCCGTCACCGTCACCGCCCCCAGCCCGCTGCTCGCCACCAGCGCGGTGTAGCGCGCGCGTGCGCGCACCGTGCCCGGGCCGTCGAGATGCAGGTCGAGGTCGTTCGCCTCCAGCCCCGCCGCGTCGATCGTGCCCGCGCCGCTGGCGACCAGCCGCATCGCGGTGGCGCGGCCGGCGAGGCCGATCCTGCCGTCGCCGGCGAGCTGCACGATGAGCTGGTCCGCCTGCACCGCGGCGACCTCGATCGTGCCGGTGCCGGCAGCGGAGAGGTCGACGCGCGACCCGACCAGCCGCGCCACCGTCACCTTGCTGCCGCCGTTCACCGTGATCCCGCTCAGCCGCGGCGTCGCGAGCAGGATACGGACCGGCACCCTCGCGGTCGCCTGCCGCTGCTCGCCCCAGCGGCCGGTGCTGGTCTGACGCACGGTCAGCGTCGTGCCCTCGGCGCGCAGATCGATGTCACCGATCACGCCGCGATCGCCGATCACCGTGGCGCCGGGCGATCCGGTGGTGATCGTCACCTCGAACGCACCATTGATCCGCACCCGCTCGAAGCTGCCGAGCGCGACGCGGCGTTCCTCGGCCATCGCCGCCGAGGGCAGGAGCAGCAGCAGGGCGAGCAGACGGATCATCGCGCCGAGCGTCGCACCGCTTTGCCGGTGCGGCAAGGACTTACGGCCGATCGACGTTAGCGCCCGCAGCGCACCGAGCCGGTGCCCGTGTTCGACACGGTGCAGCGCGCCGCCGCGCCGAGATCGACGTCGCCCGTCCCGGCGACCTGCACCTTCGCGGTTCCGGATACCGCAGCGCGCACGTCGCCGGTGCCGGTGACCGAGACGTCGGCACGCTCGACGCGCAGCCCGGCGGCATCGAGACTGCCGGTGCCCGCGACCTCGACCGCCAGATCCTTGACCGCGCCACCGGCGCGGACGTTCCCGGTCCCGGCGATCGAGACCTCGGCGCGGTCGGTAGCGAGCGCGGCGATGTTGAGATCGCCCGATCCCCTCACGTCCGCCTTGAACGCGTCGCCCGACACGCGGTCGACCGCCATCGTCCCCGATCCGGTGATGCTCGCCTCCGTCAGGCGCGGCAGCGTCACATAGACGGTGACCTTGCCGCCGTGCCCCCAGCGGAACGACCGCTTGCGCCCGATCGCCAGCGTCTCGTCGTCCCTCGCGATGCGCAGCGTGTCGAGATCCTCGGGCTTGCCCTCGGCGCGGACCGAGAATGCCTTGCCGGCGCGCACCTCGACCTCGTCGCTGCCGGTCAGATCGATCTTGGAGAAATCCGTGACGGCGTAGCTGCGGGTGGTGCCGCTGCCGGTCGGCGTGACGCCGGGGCCGTCATCTTGCCCCATCGAGCAGCCGGCGAGCATCGCACCGACCATGACAAATGCGACCGCCTGCATCCTTCAACCCTCCTTGTGTATTGTTTTAATAATACACGAGAAGGGTGAGGGCAAGCAGTCCTCATTGATGCAGCGCGATTGCATATCGATGGGGTGGCGAGGCTCGATCGGTTTCCTCATCATATCCGTCACCCCGGACTCGTTCCGGGGTCCACCGGACCGCAGGGGTACGGTATCGACTCAAGCGTTTCTCCTCGCCACGGAGTGGACCCCGGAACCAGTCCGGGGTGACGGGGTGGGCTTTGAAAACGAGCGACTGACGTGAACAGCCGTATGCGATAGCCTGCCTCCCTGCCCTCGCGCGGGCGTACCGCATCACCCGCCCTAAAAGAAAAAGGGCGGCCCCGCGGGACCGCCCTCTTGCTTCACCGGAACGATGCGCGGCTTACGCCGGCACCTTCTCCTTGTTGTAGATCGCGGCCGCGGCGCGGAGGATGTCGAGAATCTTCTCCTGCGCCTTGGGCTCGTCGACCTCTTCCATCGCGGCGAGTTCGCGGGCGAGTCGGCTGCACGCCGCCTCGAAGATCTGCCGCTCCGAATAGCTCTGCTCGGGCTGGTCGTCGGCGCGGAACAGGTCGCGGACCACTTCGGCGATCGACGCGAGGTCGCCCGAATTGATCTTCGCCTCATATTCCTGCGCGCGGCGCGACCACATGGTGCGCTTCACCTTGGGCTTGCCCTTGAGCGTTTCCATCGCCTCGCGCATCGTCTTGTCCGACGAGAGCTTGCGCATACCGACCGATTCGGCCTTGTTGGTGGGGACGCGGAGCGTCATCCGCTCTTTCTCGAAGCGCAGCACGTACAGCTCGAGGCTGGTACCGGCGATCTCCTGCTTCTGCAGCTCGATCACACGGCCGACGCCATGCTTCGGATAAACAACGTAATCACCGACATCGAAGGACAATGCCTTGGCAGCCATGAACGGGCCTTTCTGGATCGCATCCGTCGCGAGGATCGTCCGGGGCGGGATACCCGCGGGTCCGGACGGCGAGGATGGTTGGTACGAGTGTCTCCTGACGGGCAGGACTCATCATGCCCGTCGTGGACACTTTTAACACAGTCGCAACAAAATTACCAGCGTGGATAAGCCAGTTGGACTGACTTACCCTACACGATCGAACCCGATTCGGGTCGCTCAGTCGCCCGCGCCCGGCTCCGGCGAGAAGAATTGCTCATATTTGTTCTCGACGCCCTTCATCGCATCGGCGTCGGGCGGCGTCTGGTCGAGCTTGCGCGTGACGTTGGGCCATTGCGCCGAGAAGGTCGTGTTGAGCTCCAGCCATTGCTCCAGCCCGCTCTCGGTGTCGGGCAGGATCGCTTCGGCCGGGCATTCGGGCTCGCACACGCCGCAGTCGATACACTCGCTGGGATTGATGACGAGCATGTTCTCGCCCTCGTAGAAGCAGTCGACCGGACACACCTCGACGCAGTCCATATACTTGCAGCGGATGCAGGCATCGGTGACGACGTAGGTCATTCTGGTTCCTTGCGGCCCTGTGCGCCGGCTAGAGTGCGTCGGCTCGAGAGAAGCCGGGTATGAACGCGAGGCTGCTATGCCGCGTTCCCCCCCGCGTCAATCGAAGCCGTTCGGTTGCGACACGTTTGCAGCCAGTTCCTGATAGCAGCTTTGCGCCTCGGGCGCCGGTCCGCGTCGCGTCGGCAAGGCTTCGACGCGCAACACGCGCACCCGGTCGTGCAGTGCAAAGGTGAGGATATTGCCGACGCGGACCGGCGCCGCGCTGCGCTCGATCCGCCGCCCGTCGATGCGCAGGCGGCCGTCGCAGGCGAGGTCCTGCGCGAGGCTGCGCGTCTTGGCGAGCCGCACGAACCACAGGAACATGTCGATCCGCATAGTGTCAGCCATGGCCGCTCCACGCCGCCAGCGCGGCAAAGGCCCCCGTCGGTGACGGCGCGGGCCGCTCGGCGCGCTGCGGCGGCCGGCGGCCGCGCCACACCCAGGCGGGCGGCGCTTCCGCCTCGCCACGTACGGTGCGGAACCCCAGTTCGGCCATCAGCCGCTCCAGCGTCGGCGCGGTGATCCCCATCGAGGTCGCGAGCGCGGGATCGGGCGCGAACGGCTTGCGCCCCTGCCGCGCGTCGTGCGCAGCGCGCGCGATCCGCTCGACGAGGTCGACGCGCACCGCCTGCGCGGCGAGCGGACGGTAACCGGTGGCGAGCTGCGCGCCGGGCACGCCGCGCGGCAACACCGTCGCTCCCTCGCGCGGCAGCACGTGACGCTTGCCGCGCACGCCGAGCAGCGCCTGCCGCCAGCGCGCCGCGCCGGGCTTGAGCAGGCGCGGGTCGAACAGGTCGAGCGCGCCGATCGTGATGCCGATCCGGCGCAGCCGCTTGCGCTCGTCCTGCGTCAGCGCGTCCAGCGATTCGTGCAGCGCGAGCCGCGGTATCAGCCCGCCCGCCGCCTCGAGCTCGCCCGCGACGACGCGCAGCGCGGGCGTCGCCTGCGGATCGCGCGCCGCCTCGGCGAGCGCGACCAGCGCCGGCAGATGCCGGCCGAGCATCGCCGCGAACCAGCCGTTGACCCGCACCGACACCGCCTCGCGCTGCGGCCTCGCGAGACAATCGAGATCGCGATCGAGCTTGAGCTGCGGCCGCGCGAGCGACGGCCCCGGCGTCAGCAGCGCCACCGCATGGCCGTTCCACACGATCGCATCATCGACCAAAGCAAACGCCGCGTCCTCCGCGGCGACCAGCGCCTCGCCGCGGCGGCGCCGCTCGCCGCTGAGATGCTTTTCCGCCGCGGCGAGCAGCAGGCGGCGATCGGTCGCCCGCGCGGCGGGGTCGACGGTGAAGCGGAAGCCGTCGAGTCGCCCGATCGGATGATCCTCGACCAGCACCTCGCCCTCCGGCCCGATCACCACCGGCAGCAGCGACGCATCGGCGCCGATCTGGCGGATCAGCGCGGTCGTCCGCTTGTCGACGAAACGCTGCGTCAGGCTGGCGTGGAGCCCGTCGGACAATCGCTCCTCGATCGTCTTGGTCCGCTCGGCGCCCGCGGCGGGATCGGCGAGCCAGTCGGGCCGCTGCGCGATATAGGCCCAGCTGCGGATCGCGGCGATCCGCCCGGCGATCGTCTCGACGTCGCCGGCGATCGTGTCGAGCCGCGTCACCTCGTCGGCGAACCATTGGTTCGGCACGACTCCGCGGCCTTCGCTCAGGTAACCGAAGATCCGGCTGACGAAGCGCGTGTGCGGATCGAGGCCGAGCTTGCGGAAATCGGGCAGGCCGCACGCCGCCCACAATCGCTTGACCATCGCCGGATGCCGCGCGCGATCGCGCACCCACGTCTCGTCCGCCATGCGCTTCAGCACCGCGAGATCGGTCGATTGCGGCGCGGCGAGCAGCACGCCCGGCTCGGGTCGCCGTTCGAGGCTGGCGATCAGCGCGTCGACGCTGGCGTAATCGGGTTCGCCATTGCGCCAGTAGAGCTGTTCGATGCGCGGGAAGCGATGCTCCTCGATCGCGAACACCTCCTCGGGCAGGAACGCGCCCGGCCCCTCCTCGGTGACGCCGCCGAACGTGCCGTCGCGCTGGTGGCGTCCGGCGCGGCCGGCGATCTGCGCCATTTCCGCCACCGTCAGCCGACGGCTGCGGCGGCCGTCGAACTTGCTGAGGCCGGCGAAGGCGACGTGCGCGACATCCATGTTGAGCCCCATGCCGATCGCATCGGTGGCGACGAGATAATCGACCTCGCCCGCCTGGAACATCGCGACCTGCGCGTTGCGGGTGCGCGGGGACAGCGCGCCCATCACCACCGCCGCACCGCCGCGCAGGCGGCGCAGCATCTCGGCGACCGCATAGACCTCCTCGGCGCTGAACGCGACGATCGCCGAGCGCTTGGGCAGCCGGCTGATCTTCTTGGCGCCCGCATAGGTCAGCTTCGAGAAACGCGGCCGGACGATGATCTCGGCATCGGGCACCAGTGCACGCACCATCGGCCGCAGCGCCTCGGACCCGAGGATCATCGTTTCCTCGCGCCCGCGCCGGCGCAACAGCCGGTCGGTGAAGACGTGGCCGCGTTCGGCATCGGTGCCGAGCTGCGCCTCGTCGAGCGCGACGAAGGCGGCGTCATGCTCGGGCATCGATTCGACCGTGCACAGATGCCAGCGCGCATTGGGCGGGACGATCTTCTCCTCGCCGGTGACGAGCGCGACGCTGTCGACGCCCTTCAGCTTGACGACGCGGTCGTAGACCTCGCGCGCCAGCAGGCGGAGCGGAAAGCCCATGATCCCGCTCGAATGCGCGCACATCCGCTCGACGGCGAGATGGGTCTTGCCCGTGTTGGTCGGCCCGAGGACCGCGGTGACCGCCGCTTTCATGGGGGCAACATCGGGTGTCGCGACCGATCGCGCAATGAGGCAAAGCAAGCGGGGCGACCCCAATTCCCCCCCAC